>JAYVXL010000550.1:0-4807 GCA_043785185.1 Myxococcales bacterium | reverse complement strand
CGCGGGGAACCGTCCGATGACCAAGCGCACGCGACCGGGCGGCGTCCCCGCGATCGCGCCCTGATCACCCGGCTCGGCGTAGAGCGCGCGGAGCATCGGGTCGACGTCGACGCCGAGCGCGTCGAGGCCGAGCGACGCCATCAGGCGCAGGTGCCCGACGTACCCGAAGCCGAAGTCGAGGACGCGCGTGCCCGCGCGCATCGCGACGCCCGCGTCGGCCAGGATCTCGAGCGGGCGCGCGTAGGACAGCGGCGAGCCGTACTTCGTCTCGTAGTACACCGACTCGTCGGCCGGCTGCGGGACGAGGGCGCGGCGCTCGGGCTCGGCGAGCGCCGCCGCCTCGGCGGCCGTGTAGTAGCGCGCCTTGTCGGCGGTGCGATAGAGCGTGCGCGGCGCGACGTGCGGCAGCGACTCCGTCGCGCCGAGGAAGCGCCGCGTGAACGGCGCGTGGACGAGCGGGCCGAGCCGCCGCGCATCGGCGCGAATGCGCTCGACCGCGCTCGGCGAAGGCGCAGCCGCCTTGGGAGAAGGCGCCGCCATGGGCGGGCCACCGCACGCGACGGCGAGGGCGAGGACGAAGAGGGCGAGTGAGACGGCGGGGAGGGATTTCATCAAAACACGATCGAGTAGGTGGCGGTGGTGAGGCCGCCGGGCGCGGCGGCGACGGCGGGGGAAGCGCCCTCGCGCGGGCGGTGAAGCAGCAGCGGGAGCGACGCGCCGAGGGCGCTGCCGAGGAGGGCGCCGCTGAGGACGTCGGTGAAGTAGTGCTTGTCCGCGGCGATCCGCAGGTAACCGACGAACGCCGCGAGGGGAAGGCCCGTCGCCCAGACCGCCGGCGCCGCGTCGTACCGCCGCATCGACGCGACCGTGCCGCTCGCCGTCGCGAGCGCGAACGCCATCGACGTGTGGCCGGAGAAGAACGAGAGGTTGTTGTCGGGAGGGTGCGCTGTAAGCGGTTTCTCCTCGTCGGGCAGCGCGTGCACGAACGGCCGCTCGCGCCCGACGAGCAGCTTGGTCGCCTGGTTCACGTCCGCCACGAGGATCACCGCCTCGAGGATGACGAGCGCGTCGATCGCGACGTTGCTGCCGCGCCCGTCCGCGGTCGCGGCGAGCGCCGTCGCCCCGAAGGTCGCGAGCGGCAGGCCGATGAAGCCCACGACGTTGCTGACCTCGTGGGGCGTGCGCGGATCTTGCGCCCGCAGCGCGTCGCGCACGCGCACGTCGATCTCCAGTGGCGCGCACCACCGGCAGGCCGCCGGCGCCAGCGTCCCCTTATAGAGCTCGCTCGCGATCCAGAGCGCGCCGCCCGTCGCCGTCAGCGCCACGTCGGCGGGCACGTCGACGCGCAGCGCGTGGGCGTCCTCGCCGCGCGCGTCCGGAGCGATGGCGAGCGCGGCGATCGCCAACCCGACGGGCGCGCGCCACACCCTCTCCGCTGCCCGCGTCACCCGCATCGCCCGCATCGCCCGCATTCGTGCGCTTATACACCTTGTGCTTGACGAACCTGGCGCGAGCGGGCTTCCTTGGCCCGTGGGCGAGGACATCCCCAGGGGGCGACGCGGGGAGGGCCGCGCGGGCGGTCACGGCGGCGCCGCCGCCGTCGAGCCGCCCAATTTCGAGCACTTTCGACTCCTGCTCCAAGAGTACATGGCCAAGAAGGGCCTGCGCTCGACCGACCAGCGTCGCCTCATCATCGAGACGTTCTTCAAGTCGCCGAACCACGTGAGCATCGAGGAGCTCCTCGCCGTCGTGCGCATCGAGGATCCGCGCGTCGGCTACGCGACGGTGTACCGGACGCTCAAGCTCCTGGCCGAGTGCGGCGTCGCCTTCGAGCGCCGCTTCGGCGACGGCCTCACCCGCTACGAGCTCGCGGACGACACGTCGCACCACGATCATCTCATCTGCGTCGAGTGCGGCAAGATCACCGAGTTCGAGGAGCCGAAGATCGAAGTCCTCCAGGAGTCGATCGCCACGAAGTACGGCTACGAGCTGCGCAGCCACAAGCACGAGATGTACGGCGTATGCCCGGACTGCCAGAAGAAGAAGCGCAAGCGAAACTGAAACCGCGATCCGAGCGCACACGCGCGGCTCGAAAGGCGACCAAGATGGGAACGAATTCGAGCGACGCGGTGAGTCGGCGGACCATGAGCTGCGTGACCGCACGCATGCTCAGCCGCCCCGGCCTCCTCGGCGTCGCGCTCGGATCGCTCATCGGTCTCACCACCGGCGCCGCGATGGCGCAGGGCGGCGCCGCGATGGCGCAGGGCGGCGCCGGAGAGGCGCAGCAGCACCTGAACGCCGGCATGAGCGCCGCGTCCGGCGGCCGGTGGGACGCCGCGCTCAGCGAGTTCACCGCGTCGAACGCCGCGCAGCCGAGCGTCGTCGCGCAGGAGGGACTCGCGAACGCGCACTTCCAGCTGCACCACGACGCCGAGGCGCGGCAGGCCTACCAGAGCCTCCTCAACATGAACGTTCAGATTCCGGCGGGCGACACGGCGACGCAGCAAAGCTGGAACCAGACGCGCGCGACGGCGCAGCAGCGCCTCGCCGAGCTCGATGCGCGCGCCCAGGCGAAGGCGCCCGGCGGCGGCGCGGACGTCGTCGTCGAGGACAAGGACGCCCGCAAGGCGAACAACGCCATCTTCCTCGAGCTCGGAGGCAACGGCCTCATCTACTCGCTCAACTACGAGCGCCTCTTCGGCGACTCCAACTTCAGCGTCCGGCTCGGAATCAGCTACATCTCCGTGAGCGCCGGCTCGAGCTCGAACGGGGGCGAGGCGAAGGCGACGTTCATGACGTTCCCGATCCTCGGGAACTATTACGTCGGCGGCCGGAACCACAAGCTGCAGCTCGGCGGCGGCGTCTCGATCTTGTACGCGTCCGCTTCGTCGAGCTCGGGCGGCGTGGGTCCGGCGGGCGTCGAGTCGGCGTTCGTCCCGGCGCCGACCGTCGCGATCGGCTACCGGTACCTGCCGGTGAAGCCAGGCTTCACGTTCTTCATCGGCCTGACGCCGTTCATCGTCCCCGGCGGCAAACAGACGTTCTTCCCGTGGGCCGGCATGAGCTTCGGCGGCATTTTCTAGGCGGATCCGCCGCCGCGCTCGGCGCGGAGCTCGCGCGCGTCGGTGACGATCCAGTCGGTCGCGACGTCGCCCTCGGTCGTCGGGACCTCCGCGAGGAGCTGGAAGTCGAACGCCACCGCGATCGTCACCGCCGGCGGCGCGACCAGGGGCAGCGCACGGTCGTAGAAGCCCGCGCCGTACCCGATACGGTGCCCGTCGGGCGCGACGCCGATGGCGGGGACGACGATGACGTCGAGCTCCCCGCGCGCGCACGCCGTCGCCGCGGCCGGCGGCTCGCGGAAGCCCATGCCGCGCTCGGCCAGCTCGTCCTCCGACCGGGTGAACGCGAAGCGCATCACGCGCGTCTCCGGATCGATCGCCGGGTACGCGACGCGCACGCCGCGCGCGCGGAGCGCCTCGTCGAGAGGCCGCAAGTCCACCTCGTGCTTCTCGGCGATCGGCCAGAAGAGCGCGACCGACTTCGCCTGCGCGACGAGCGGGAGCGCAAGGAGGCGCGCGACGAGCTTGCGCGAGCGCGCCGCGCACGCGTCCGCGGGCGTCGTCACGCGGAGGCCGCGCAGGCGCTTGCGGAGCTCCGCCTTCACCTTGCGGCGGATCTGCTCCTCCGGCGGGAGCGGCTGCTTCGGGCGATGCTCCGGCGGCGTCACGTCAGCGCCCGCTCTTCCAGTTGCGCACGAGCGCTTCGGCGACCTCGCCGCGCTTGGTCGGGTCCGAGTTGATCGCGCGGGGCGCGTACACGACCTCGACCTCGAGCCCCTCGTAGAGGCGCCGCGTCTCGGCGTTCCACGCGTTCGACAGCATCGCGCGCACGCCGCGATCGCGCAGGCGACGCAGCTCCTTGGCGAGGCGCTCCTGGTCGTCAGGGCCGAAGCCCTGCAACGCGTAGGCGGTGAACGCCGCGGTCTTGGTGAGCGGGACGTACGGCGGGTCGAAGTACACGAAGTCTCCTTCGTCGCGCTCGCGCGAGACCTCGGAGAAGTCGACGTGACGAATCTCCGCGAGCGCGAGCGCCTCCGACGCGGCGCGCAGGCGCTCGGGGTCGACGATCTTCGGGTTCTTGTAGCGGCCGTAAGGGACGTTGAACTTGCCCTTCGAGTTGACACGCCAGAGCCCGTTGTAGCCGGTGCGGTTCAAGAAGATGAGCCGCGCGGCGCGCTCGACGTCGCCCATGCGCGCGGTCGCGCGGTCGCGCGTCTCGTAGTAGAGCGCAGAGCGGTCGACGGCGTCGGCGTACTTTTGGAGCGCCGTCAGCACCTTGTCGACGTGCTTCTTCACCGCGAGGTACGTCGCGACGAGCTCGGGGTTTTGGTCGGCGAGGATCGCGCGCTCGAAGCGCCGCTCGGGCGCGGACGCGAGCCGGAAGAACAGCGCCGCGCCGCCCATGAACGGCTCGGCGTACACGCGCATCTTGCGCTCGGTCGCGAAGGGCACGAGGTGCTTGAGGAGGCGCGTCTTACCCCCCGCCCACTTCACGATCGGCTTCGCCACGCCCTCCAGGTAGCCGATTTCCGCGGCCACCACCATGGTCACGGACCGAGCAGGCGCGCGAGCGCGTCGCCCTGGCCGGCCGGCGCAGCGAGCGTCGCGTCGAGGCCGGCGATTCGGACGAAGCGCATCGCGCGCCTCGCACGCTCCACGCGGGCGCCGACCGTGAAGCGAACGTCCGTCTTGCCGGCGTCGGCGCGCATGCGGAGCGCGACAAGGACGGGCGCGTCGAAGCCCTC
>JAYVXL010000549.1:0-4815 GCA_043785185.1 Myxococcales bacterium | reverse complement strand
TCGCGCGTCGTGACGCCGACGGTGGAGATCTGCCCAACGGCGACGTGCGCGCGGCTCGGATCGAACGGCCGCGGTGACGCCGGAGGGGCGGGCGGCGGCGTGGGCACGGCGGTCGCCGCGGGGGGAGGCGCGGGCGGAGGCACGGGAGACGACGCCGGCGTCACCGCAGACGGCTCGGGCGCGGGCGCGACGGCAGATGGCGGCGACGGGGCCCCGGCGACCGCTGGGCGCGGGTCCGCAGGCGGCGCCGCCGTCGCGCTCATGGGCGGCGATTTCGCTCCATGGCTGGAGGAGGTCGGCGGCCGGCGCCCCGGTGCAGGCGAGCGAACGCCGAGCGCGTCGTTCGACCCGGGCGGCGCTGTTGCCAAGGACTCGGGCGGCGCTGTTGCCAAGGACTCGGGCGGCGCCGTTGCCAAGGACTCGGGCGGCGCCGTAGGCAAGGCCACCGTCGGCGTCGGGACGTCGGCGGGCGGCGCCGCGGCGGCGACGGGCGCGCGCGGCGGCGTCGGCCCGGGCTGCGCGCGCCGCGCGAGCGCGAAGACCCCGCCGACCAGAACGAGCGCGAGCGCGAGCGGGACGGCGAGCCAGCCGCGCTTCCGTGCCGCGGGCCGCTCGGCGCGCAGCGTGGCGTGCTCGCTCGACGCCGCGCGGATTCGGGTCGCCGACTCCGGCGGCACCGGCGCCGCGAGCGCCAGGTCGTGCACCTCGCGCAGATCGGCGCGCATGTCGCGCGCGTTCGCGTAGCGCTTCGCGGGCTCCTTCTCGAGCGCGCGCATGCAAATGCGCGCGAGGCCCGCGTTCGCGCCCGGACGAACCTGCTCCGGCGGCGGCACCGGGGCGGAGATGTGAAGCTGCGCGAGCATCTCGGGCAACTCGTGCTCGAACGGCAGCCGCCCCGTGAGCAGCTCGTACAGAATCACGCCCAGCGCGTAGAGATCGCTCCGCGCGTCGAGCGGGTCACCGGCCGCCTGCTCGGGTGACATGTACGCCGGCGTCCCGAGGACGATGCCCATCCGCGTCAGCCGTGAGCCTGCTTTGGGGTCGCCTTGCGGCACGATGGCCGCTGGGAACGAAGACAGGCGCCGCGTGCCGGTCACCTTCGCGATACCGAAATCGCAGACCTTGACGACCTCGGTCTTTCGTCCCTCGTCATCCTGCCCGACGACGAGGAGGATGTTCTCGGGCTTCAAGTCGCGGTGCAAGATCCCCTGGTCGTGCGCGACGCCCATGACGGAGAGCGCCTGGATCAGGATCGACGCGATCCGCGCGTCGGCGAGCGGCCACTCGTTGAGGACGTCGGCGAGCGCGCGGCCCTCGACGAACTCCATCGCGATGTAGAGCACGCCGTCCGGCTCGCGCCCGAAGTCGAGAACGCGCGTCGAGTTCGGGTGGTCGAGCTTCGACGCGGCCTTGGCCTCGACCTCGAACCGATCGATGAACTCCGACGTCTGCTCGAGATCGCGCCGCAGGATCTTCAGCGCGACGATCTTGTCGAGGGCGATCTGGCGCGCGCGGTACACCGTACCCATCGCGCCGCTCCCGAGCTCCGAAAGCAGCAGGTACTTCCCGGCGACCATCCGACCGAGGAGTGCGTCGACGTAGCCCACCTCTACAGCATACGGCATCGCTCGCCGGTGGGGAGGGGCCTCTCGGCAATACCGAACGAACGGAATCCGCTCCTGCGGCATTCGGACGTGCCCGGAACGAACACATCCGCCTACGCGCGATCAGCGGACCGGAATCTTTCGGTCGCTCCCCCGGCCACCGCCGCCCGGCGACGGGGCCGTCGACGTGAAAACGTTCCACCGCTGCGAGCGCAAGATGTCGCACGAGAGGCCGAGGAAAACCGCGCGAAGGACCTCCTCCGGGTCGGCATCGCCGCGGCGTGACATTTGCGCGACGATGAGGGGCAGCGTCGACTTTCCGTCGATCGAGAGGAGGACGCGCGCCTCACGCTCGGGGAGGCGAAAGGTCTCGATCCGGACGGGGAGCGGCACGACGGGCTCGATGATTTCCTCCTCGAGGGGGCTCAGGATCGCCTCGAGCTCGGCGGCGGGATACCGCTCGCGCACGCCGCGCGCGATGAGCTCGAACGGATCGACGCCGAGCGGGAACGTCTCCTCGTGCGAACGCACGCCGCGCGCGAAGCCGATCTCGCCGCGCCTCCAGCCGAAGAGCTCGACGTACCGCACCTGCGTCTGCTCGTGGATGGCGCGGAACAGCTCGATGGGCCGAAGGACTCCCAGGCCGACGAGCGCGTCGCCGAGACGCCCGCCGAACCGCGGGAGCATCGCGAGCGCCATGTCGACCTCCATGCGGAGGACCTGCCCACGCGCGATGAGGTGCTCGCCGAGCAGCTCGTGCTTATCCGTCGACGCGACGAACTCGGGCACGCCGTCGACGATGTAGATCTTCTTGCGCTTGGTGCCGTCGTTGAGGGCGAGGAGGCCCGTCTCGCGGCGCACGGCGATATGGAAGAGGCGCGACGGCAAAAGGACGCGATCGATCGGGCCGTGATCGATCACGTCCTTCGGCATCCCCGGCTCCCAGCGGAGCGCGGGGCTCGACACGAAGCGGTTTAGCTCCGGGTACGAGCTCGGCTTTTTGTAGTCGGCGCTCTCGCGCGCGATGCGCGTGCCGGTGTGGATCCGACCCGTCGCGAAGAGCTCGACCAGGCGCGGGTACGAGAGCGGCCCCAGCTCCGTGCCGTCGGTGAGGCGCACGCGGTAGATGTTCGGCGCGACGTCGCGCTGCGACGGGGCCGGGGGCTGATCGGAGTTGGACGCGCGCCGCGACGGGGGCGGCCCGGACGGGCTCGGCCCGCGCAGCTGCCGCTCCGCCGTGCCCAGATCGATCGGCGCCGTCGGGCGCTCGCACGTGTCCGGCTCGGGATCGCCGCCGACGTTCGGCCCCTGCGCGAGGCCGAGCCGCTCCACCCACGCCGCGAGCTTCGCCGGGCCGACCTGCATGCGGCGCCGCCGGATCACCTCCTCGATCGCCTCGGCGAACGCGGCGGCGGAGGCGTAGCGGAGCGCGGGATCTTTCGCGAGCGCGCGGAAGAGGACCTGCTTGACGTCCTCCGGCACGTTGGCGCTCGAGCGCTCGAGCGCGCTGATGTCGGCGTCGCGGATACGGAAGAGGACGTCGAGCTCCGTCCCCCCGGAGAACAGCGGGCGGACGGTGACGAGCTCCGCGAGCACGATCCCGACCGTGAACAGATCGCTGCGCGCGTCGAGCTCGCGCCCGGTGACCTGCTCAGGGGACATGTACCCGAGCTTTCCCTTCAGCTGCCCCGCCTCGGTGCGACGCTCGGTCTCGGCGGCGCGGAAGATGCCAAAGTCGGTGAGCTTCACCGCGCCGCTTCGATCAATGAGGACGTTGCCGGGCGACACGTCGCGGTGCACGAGCGACAGCGGCCGGCCATCGTCGTCGCGGAGGTTGTGCGCGTAGTCGAGGCCGCGCAGGAGCGACAGCCCGACGTGCAGACACACGTCGAGCGGAATCTCTTCGGCGCGCGCGGCGGCGGCGCGAATGAGGCGAGAGCCCGTCGTCCCCTCGACGTACTCCATCGCCATGTAAAGCTCGCCGTCCTGCTCACCGAAATCGAACACCTGCACGATGTTCGGGTGGCTGAGCCGCGCGCAAACGCGCGCTTCGTCGACGAACATCCCGAGGAAGTCCGAGTCGCGCGCGAGCTGCGGCAGGATGCGTTTTACGGCGACAATCTTCTGGAATCCGTGCGGGCCCGCGCGCCGCGCGAGGTACACCTCCGCCATGCCACCGGTCGCGATACGCTCAAGCAGCTCGTACGGACCGAGGCGCACCGGTGCGGGGTGCGAGGATGCACTCATCGAGAGAGTCAGAGATTACCACCGGCGCCGCTCCCGTTCGGGCATAACGTGGCGCCCTCGACGCACAATGGGTGGGCACCGGCGTCGGGCTCGCTCCACCTGCGAGGGCCCCGGACGCCGGCTCCTTCCGCGCCCGATTCTGATATAGAACGCGCCATCGCATGGCGTCCTCGTCGAAGAATCTGGCCGAAACGCCGAAGCGCCGCGCGGTGGTCGCCGTCACCGGCGCCGCCTCGTTCCTCGGGGCGAACCTCATCGGCCTGCTCGAAGAGGACGACCGCGTCGGGCGCATCGTGGCCGTCGACGTGAAGCCGCCGCAGACGGCGGGTAAAAAGACGCGCAGCTACGAGCTCGACTTCACGCAACCCGCGACCGAGGCGAGCCTCGCGGAGATCCTCGCCGCCGAGCGCGCCGAGGCGCTCGTGCACCTGGCGTTCCTCTCCTCCCCTTCGCACGCGAGCGCGTGGGCGCACGAGCTCGAGAGCGTCGGCACGCGGTACGTGCTCGTGGCCGCGCGCCAGGCGCAGGTGAAGAAGCTCGTGATGTGGTCGCAGACGCTCCTCTATGGTGCCGACCCGTCGAACCCGAACTTCCTCTCGGAGCGCCACCCGCTCCGCGCGGCGGCGAGCGAGCCGTTCTTCCGCGACAAGCTCGAGGCCGAGGAGGAGGCCACGAAGTTCGGCCTGCGCGCGACGGGGAGCGTCGTCACCATCCTGCGCACCGCGCCCATCCTCGGCCCCACCGTGCAGAACTATGTGACGCGCTACCTCTCGCACAAGCTCGTGCCGACGATGATGGGCTTCGACCCGCTGCTGCAGTTCGTCCACGAGATCGACGCGATCGCCGCGTTCAAGCTCGCCGTCGATCGCGACTTGCCCGGTACGTTCAACATCGTCGGCGACGGCGTGTTGCCGCTGTCGACGGTGATCAAGCTCGCCGGTCGCGTCGCGTTGCCGGTCCCCCA
>JAYVXL010000548.1:0-4816 GCA_043785185.1 Myxococcales bacterium | reverse complement strand
CGCGCACCGCGCCGCGCAGCTGGCCCGCGGTCTGCGTCGGCGGGCAGGCGACGCGATCGGCGCGGAGCTTGCGCGTCCCTACGGGCTTGCCCGTGCGTCGCTCGTAGGCGGCGACCTCGAGGTCCGTGTAGATGATCCCGGCGGCGTCCGTCTTTCCGCAGCCGAAGAAGCGCTCGACCGGCTTGGCCACCGCGATCAGATCGATCTCGCCGAACGTGCCGGGCTTGCCGACGACCAGGAGCCTAGTGCCCGGGACGCCGACGACGACGAGCATGCGCGGATCGCCCGCCGGCGCGTCGCCCGCGAACGCCACGGGCCCGCGCTCCACCTTCGCGAGCTCGGCGGCCGCGAGGTCGGCGAGGAGCGGGCCCGCGAGCTCGAGCGAGTCGGCGGCCTTGGCGCTGCCCGCCTGCATCTCGACGGCGAGCGTGAGGCGCTCGGTCTGGGTGACCTTTGCGCCCGGGAGCTTCGCGAGCAGATCCACCGCGACGCGCCCGCGCTTGCCGGGCGCGGCGGGCGTCTTTTGACCGTCGATGCTCACCTCCGCGGCGAGCGCGCTCTCGATCTCGAGGGGCAGCTTGCCCGCCTTGGTCCCCTTGAACGCGGAGGTGCCGCACATCATGCCGGTGCAGGTGAGCGTCGCTTCCGTGTCGCCGCCGGCCGCGAAGACGCGGAGCAGCCCGCGCGGCGTCGCCTCCCATTCGATGGTCACCTGCGCGCGCTGCTTGCCGAGGAGGCCGCCCTTCACCGCGTCCACCGTGAACCTGTTCTTGCCGAGATTCAGGCTGCTCTTCGGCACGACGAACGACGCGTTGGCCTGATCGCCGGTGCTCTTGGTCTGCCCGGCGCACGTGACGTCGACGCCCGGGCTCGCCTTCACGACGATCTCGACCTCGTCGCCCTTGCCGCTGCCGCTCGCGCCGTCCTTCACCTCGACCCCGAGCGGGAACGTCCCCTGGCTGTCGCATGCGCCGAGGAGGACGACGAGGACGCTGGCCGCCAGCCCAACCGTGGGCCGCCACGGAAACCGAGAGGTTCGCACGCGCGGATGATACACGGCTGGCGAGCGAAGGGCGGCTGCGTTAGGCATGTCGCTCCAAGGAGCCAACCATGTCCCTGTACGCCGCCATCCCCCAGATGAAGAAGATGCTCGTGAACCTCGACGCGTGGATCGAGAAGGGAGTCGACCACGCGAAGAAGAAGGCGTTCGAGCCGGGCGTCCTCGTCACCACCCGCCTCGCGCCGGACATGTACCCGCTCGTGCGTCAGGTCCAGTCGGCGTGCGACGCGGCGAAGTTCGCGGCGGCGCGCCTCGCCGGCAAAGAAGCGCCGAAGCACGAGGACAAGGAGACGACCATCGAGGAGCTCCGCGCGCGCATCAAGACGGTCATCGCGTACCTGGGCGGCTTCACCGCCGCCGACTTCAAGGACGCCGAGGCGCGCCGCATCGAGCTGCCGTTCATGCCCGGGGTGCCGCTCACCGGCGAGCAGTACCTCTTCGAGATGGCGCAGCCGAACTTCTACTTCCACGTGACGACGGCGTACGCGATCCTCCGCCACAGCGGCGTGGACGTCGGCAAGATGGACTACATCGGCAGCCTCGGCGCCAAGAGCTGAGAGAGGCCGAGCGCCGCGTGTCCCGCGTGGGCCGGCTCAGTCGGCCCACATGCGCACGAGGTTCGTGTACGTCTTGCCGAGAAGATCGAGCTCCGTGCGCGCCTCGGGCGCGCGCTGCTCGAGGCTCGCGCGCGCGAGCTCGAGCTCGCAGAGCAGCTCGCGCTGCGCCGGGTCACGGATGATGCTCCGCGCCCAAGTGATCGCGGCGAAGCGCGTGCCCGCGCGCACCGGCGCGACGCGGTGCAGGGTCGACGCCGCATAGACCACCGCGTCCCCCGCCGCGAGCTTGATGCCGATGCCGCCGGTGAGCGTCTCGACGACGAGCTCGCCGCCCTCGTAGCTCGACGGGTCCGAGAGGAAGACCGTCACCGACACGTCGAGCCGGACAGGCTCGGCGCCGCGCGTCGTCGGCGCGTCGACGTGCGCGCCGTACTGCATGCCGACGTCGTAGCGGTTGAACACGGGCGGCATCACCAGGCGCGGCATCGCCGCCTGGCGGAAGCGCTCCGAGCGCGCGAGGCCACGGAGAACGAGCTCGCGCATCTCGGCGGCGTGCGGCGCGCTCGGCGCGAGCTGGAGGTTCTGCTTCGCGCGCGCGGCGGGGCCCGTCGCCGTCGCCCGCCCGTCCTCGAACGGCGTCCCCTCCGCCGCGAGGCGCGTCGCGAGATCGCGCGCCTCACTGGGCTCGAGGACAGCCGGCACCTTCACGAACATTTCGGGCGTGGTAGCACGGCCCGAGGAGGCTCACCACGGCGACGGGCGGTAGTCCTTCAAGAACTTCCCGAACACGTGCTCGCCGGTGTTGAGGCCGTGGAAGAACGGATCGCACACGCGCGCCGCGCCGTCGACGACGTCGAGCGGCGGCTGAAAATCGTGGTCCCGCTGCTTGCGGAGCGCGATGTGCGCCGGGTCCTCGTCGGTCACCCAGCCGGTGTCGACGGCGTTCATGAAGATGCCGCTCTTGGCGTAGTCGGGCGCCGACGTGAGCGTCATCATGTTCAAGGCGGCCTTCGCCATGTTCGTGTGCGGGTGCTTGTCGGTCTTCGTGTGGCGCGAGAAGATCCCCTCCATCGCCGACACGTTCACGATGTGACGATCGCCCGTCGGGCTCCGCAGCATCAACGGCTTCAGCTTGCTGCACAGGATGAACGGCGCGACGGCGTTGACGAGGTTCGTCTCGAGGAGCTCCGGCGTCGGCACGTCCGAGAGGGTCATCCGCCAGCTGTTCATGCTGCGGAGATCCACCTGCTGAAGGTCCGCGTCGAGGCGGCCCGAGGGGAGGAGGTCGCTCGGCGTCGCCGTGTCCTCGTAGGTGCACGGCAGCTGGGAGAGCTGCGCGGCCGAGCGGATGCCGATGCCGGGGCCGCCGTCCGTCCAGCCGACGAGGCCCGTCGCGTCGGCGGGGCCGAGCGCCGGCGCCGTCGTGCTCGTGACGGCCAGCGCGCGCTTGATCGCCTCGTGCGCCCGCAGCACGTGCGCCGCGCCGGAGGACAGCGCGTGGGGCGGCCGCGCCTCGTGCTCGAGCAGGTGCGCGTAGAAGCCGGTCGGCCGCCGCACGGTCTGCGCCGCGTTGTTCACGAGGAAGTCGAGCCGCGCCTCGGTCTTCACGAGCCAGCCCGCGAAGAGCTCGACGCTCGGGCAGTGGCGGAGGTCGAGCCCGTGGACGACGAGGCGGTCGCGCCACCTCGCGAAGTCCGCCTCGCGGGCGTAGCGCTCGGCCGCGTCGTGCGGGAAGCGCGTCGTCACGATGACCTTGGCGCCGGCGCGCAGCATCATGAGCGCCGCTTGGAAGCCGATCTTCACGCGCGCGCCGGTGATGAGCGCGACGCGGCCCTCGAGCGACGCGGTCTGGAAGCGCTTCTGGTAGTTGAGCTCCGCGCACGGGCCGCACATCGCGTCGTAGAAGAAGTGAAGGCGCGTGAACTGGTCTTTGCAGACGTAGCAGCGGCGCGGCGTGTTCAGCTCGGGCGCCGCGGCCGCGGGCGACTGCGCCGCCGGCGGGAGCTGCGCCGGCGCCGCGTACACCTCCGCGCGGCGGGCGGCGCGGATCTCCGTCGTGCTCCGCGCCGCGCGATCGGCGTCCGCCGAGGCTTTGCGCTGCACGCGACGGAAGACCTTGGCGAGCTTGACGACCTCGTGACGGTGCGGGCGCGACAGCCGACCGGCGGCCGTGAGGAGCGCGACGCGTTGCTCGCGCGGCATCGCCGCCAGAGGCGAGCGGTCAAGGACGAGCGCAGCGAGGACGGCGACGATCCGCTCGAGCTCTTCGTGTGTGGGGGGAGGCGGCGGCGACGGCATGGCAGCTCCTCCTTAGTCGATGCGCCCGAGGTTTTCGAGCACGGCCGATTCGCGCAGCTGCTAGAAGCACACGGTCCATGCCAGCGTTCCTCGAGTCCGTGCGAAAAGCCACCCTGCCCGGCGTGTGGTCGCAGGGGGTCAAGCTCGCGCGCGAGGGGAGCGTCGTCCGGGGGACGGACGCCGGCACCTTCCGCGTGCGCGCGCCCGGGCACGCCGTCGCGCCGACGGTGCAGCTCTTCGAGGAGGACGCCGAGTGGTCGTGCGACTGCGGCGGCAAGGTGGACCCGTGCGCGCACGTGGCCGCGGCGACGATCGCGGCCGCGCAGGGGCAAGTCGCCGAGGGTGCGGCCGGGCCGGGCGGCGCGGCGCCCGCGCTCGAGGACACGTCGCCACGCATCGTCTATCGCCTCGCCAAGAAGGACCGCACGCTCTCCATCGTGCGCGTCCTCGTCCACGCGGACGGGCGCGAGGGCAAGGTCGGCTCGCTCACGAGCGACCTCGCGCGGGGCAAGCTCCAGGACTTCGCGCCGACGCACGAGGACGTGCGCATCGACCGCATCCTCGGCAACCCGCCGCGCGAGGTGATCCCCCTCGGGCGCGTCGGGGACGTGCTCGAGGCGCTCTCGCACGGCGCGGAGGTCACGTTCGAGGGCGCGCGCGTCGCCGTGTCGGCCGAGCCGATCCTGCCGCGGGCCGTCGTGGAGGACGCGCCGGGCGGCGTCGTCCTGCGCGTCGAGAAGGACCCGCGCGTCACGCAGGTCATCGCGATGGGCGTCGCGCGCTGCGGCGACACGATCCAGCCGCTCGGCGAGACGGAGACGACGGGCGAGTTCCTCGAGCGCCTGCCGCTGACGCGCACGTTCGCCAAGCACGAGGAGACCGAGCTCGTCACCAAAGTGCT
>JAYVXL010000547.1:0-14933 GCA_043785185.1 Myxococcales bacterium | reverse complement strand
TGCAAGGTCGTTGGCATCGTGTCGATCGGCGACCTTGTCCGCTGGACGAGCCGCGACCAGGAGCACGAGATACGGATGCTCCATGAGTACGTGGCGGGACCGGCCGCGCGAGCGTGATGAAGAGGGCGGGGGCGAGCCTTTCCGTCAGTCCCCCTCGTTCCCTCCCCCGTTCCCCCCGCCTCCGCCCCCGCACCCCGCCACGTCGCTCGCGCAGAACGCGCCCTTGTACTTGCCGCCGCCGTTGAGGCTCGGGCAGCAGACCTGTGACGGCGAGCACCGGGCCGCGAAGCAATCGGCGCAGTGGGCGCACGCTTCCCCCACGCACGTCCGCGAGCTCGTGGGCGGCGTGGCCACGCAACACTGGACACCGCTTTGGGTAACGGAGGGGCAGGCGAGGCCGGGGTCAGGCGGCGGCGGCGGGGGTGGAGGAGGAGGCGGCGGAGGCGGCGGTGAGGGAGGAGGCGGTGACGGAGGAGGCGGTGACGGAGGAGGCGGCGACGGCGGCGGGGTGCCCGGAGGCGCGGCCGCGTCGTCCGCGCCCGAAGGGCTCGCGTCGCCCATAGAGCTTTGCGCATCGGCGTTGGTCGCGCCCGCCGCGCCGCCGTCGGCGGAGCTCGGGCCCGCCCCGCCGTCGGTGCTTGCGCCTCCGCTGATGAGGTCCGGCAAGTAGTCGACCTCCGGCGTGGCCGCGCAGGCGAGCAGAATCAGCGCGAAGGCGGAAGGAGCCCACGCAGGCGAGACGGCGGCTGCGGACCAACTGTGACGCATGCGCATGGTGGCTACTCCTTCGCCGCGTGCTCGTAGCCGCTGCGCACGAGGTGACGCTGCGCTTCCCATTCGCGCTCGGCGTGCGCCGCGGCCCATTCGGCGCGAAGCTTCTGCTCGAGCCCCTCGTTCCATACCGGGTGCGTCGCGCCGTACTGCGCGCGCGCCGCGTGGCCGAAGCGGTAGAAGACCTCGGCGTCCGCCCAGTCGCCGATCACCTTGGGGCGGTTCGCGTGCTCGAAGCTCGGCAGGTGCTCCTGCCCCGCGGCCTGCAGCACGGTGTCGCTGACATCCTGGTTCATCTCGTGACCGCCGACGCCGAGATCGTGCTTGGTCTGCGACCAATCGCGGCGCAGCGCCTCGCGCGCGCGCTCCCACGCGCTCCCGTGCACCTGATCACTCCACCACGACGGCCGCCACGAGGTTAGGGTTCCCATGGCCGATGGCTAAGCGAGCTTCGTGCCACGGGCGGTGGCCGGCCGTCGCGCGGTCAAGGTCGTCCGTGCGGCGAGGCGCGCGTGCGGAGTGTGGCGCAAATGGCCGGCGAGATGCGCGCGCGCGCGTCGGCTACGAACTGGTCGCGGTCCGGCCTCGGCCGCCGCGCTCGGTCTGCGACCGCGAGAGGCCCGCACCCTGAGCGCCGCCCGTCACCGGCGGCACGCTCCGCAGCTTGGGCTTCCGCGGCTTGAGCGCCTCCGGCGGCGGCGGCTGCTTCGGCAGATCGATCGTGAAGACGCAGCCCTTGCCCGGTAAATCGCGGATCCGGAGGGCGCCGCCGAGGGACTCGACGGCCTTCAGGCAGATCGATAGGCCGAGCCCGAGCCCCGTCCGGTCGCGGCTGCGCTGCGTGAACGGGCGCAGGAGCGCCTCGACCTCGCCAGGGGGCAGCCCGCCGCACTCGTCTTCGGTGTCGATGAGGACGCGCGTGTCGGTCGTCGTCGTGCGCAGGGTGACCGTGGTGTCGGGGCGCGTGAACTTGAAGGCGTTCTGAAGGAGGTTCGTCATCGCGGCGGCGAGGATCTGGCGATCGGCCTCGACGAAGACCGTCGCGTCGACCGGCGTGACCGCGAATTTCAGTCCACGCGTCTGCGCGAGGAGCGACGCGCCGATCTCGACCTCCTCGACCACGTCGCGCAGGGCGACGCGCTCGAGGTTCTTCATGCCCGCTTCGAGCCGCACGTCGGCGAGCGACGAGTCGATGAGCGCGTGCAGGCGGAGCAGGCTCCGCTCGTGGATCGCGCTCGTGCTGCCGCCCGGCGCGACGACGCCGCGTTTGATGCTGCCGAACGACATGAGCGCCGTGTTGAGGAGGTTGCGCATTTCGTGGGCGAGGATGCCGAGCCGCTCCGTCCCCTCCGCCGTGAGGGCCTGCTCGCGTCGCCGCGAGAACTCGGTGACGGCGCCGGCGATCCCGTCGTCGAGGCACAAATTCAGCGTCTTGAAATCCGTCGCCGGGATCTCCTCGCCCTCCTTGACCGCGAGCGCGGTGATGACCTGGCACAGGTCCCCGTAGTCGTGGACGACCTGCCCGATCGAGAGTCCGCGGTGGAAAAGGTCTCTGCCGTGCTGGCTCGCGCTCTCGTCAAGCTCCGATTGGTTCACCGCCTCGCCCGACGACGTCCTGCGGAGCGCCTCGGTGATCTGATCGAGGAAGGGCGGCAGCCCAAGCGCCAGCTCCGCTTCCGTCGCAAGGGGGGCGCTTCGCTCGAGGACGCGCGCCCGTGCTTGCGCCAGGATGGCCTCGCGATGCCTGACGATGAACTCACTCAGCATAGCTTTAGACGGTAAGCCTCACGCGGGGGAACACAAGCTGCCCTTTCGCCACACTCGCGGCGCACGCGTGGCGAAAGCGCGGCAAGCGCACGCAGAGGTGAAGCTTCTGCGCGCCGCGCAGCGGAGGGCGGTCGAATCCTATTTCCGAGAGTCTGCGCGCGCGCTGCGCTGCGACGCGTCCCAACCCGCCGCGCCGTATTTCGCCCGCGCGCGATCGTGCGACGGGCGCGCGTCGCGCACGGCCTCGATCAGCGCGCGCGCGTCGAACGGCTTCCTCAGGAGCGACGCCGCGCCGAGGCGTGAGGCGACCATGCCGAAGGACGGGTCTCCGAAGACGCTCATCAGGATCACCGGTGTCGCCACGTGCGCCCGCCGGACGGCGGCGAGGACACCGAACCCGGAGAGCCGCGGCATCCGAACGTCCGTGACGATCACGTCGGGCGCGACCTCCGGGAAGCCGATCGCGTCGTCCAATCGCTCGAGCGCCTCGACGCCGTCGCGCGCCTCGATGACGCCGTAGCGGGCGTCTGCGAGAGCGTTCGTCAGCAGGGCGCGCAGGTCGTCGTCGTCCTCTGCGAGGAGGACGACCCCCCCGCGCGCGGCATGGAGAGGTCGCGTGGGGGTCATGGAGTGCTGCGCGCAGCGGGTGCAATCCCGTAACCAAGCCACCATGGTCGAGCCCTCGGCGTCGCCCAACCACCATTTCCGAGCCCACGGCATCGCGCGTGCACTGTTGGGGTCAGACGCCGACCGAACGGCGCGCGGATATTGCCTTACACGAACACCCAGCGAGGTCGACTCATGACGATGACAGAGCTCGAGGGTGCGCGCGTGCTGCTCGTCGACGACGACGAGGACGGCCGAGTGATGTTGGGAGAGCTGCTCGGCGAGCTCGGCGCGACGGTCACGATGGCGTCGACCGCCGCGGAGGCGCTGCAGGCGTTCGCGGGCGCGGCGCCGAACGTTCTCATCTCGGACATCGACATGCCGATCGAAGACGGCTATTCGCTGCTGCGCCAGGTGCGCGCGCTCGGCGCGGCGCGCGGCGGAGAGCTCTTCGCCGTGGCCGTGAGCGGTCACGCGAAGGAGGACGCGCCGGAGAACGCCTTCGACGCGCACCTCTGCAAGCCGATCACCCTCGAGTCGCTCGTCGCCGTTCTGCGGCACGTGCTCGACCACCCGCGGAGTGCGCGCCTGCGGCTTCCGCCGCGCGGACCGAGCGCGCCGGTTCGCCTCGATCCCCGCAAGGTCGCCACGGCGCGTTGACCGCCCGCGGACCGCGCGCGCGGCGGCCCACGGATTGCAATGGGCTCCGGTCGGGCGCCGTCAGCCCGTTACGGAGAATGGCCCAATGCGCATCATCAACTCAATCAGCGCGGTCGTCATCATCGTCGGGCTCGCGGCGGCCTGCGGTCGCGGCGAGGTGAGGGGACCAAACTCCGCCGCCACGACCGTCTCCGGCGCGCGAATCGCGAGCAACGACGACGCCGTCGCGCGCATCACTGCCGCGCGGTGCACCCGTGAGGTCGCCTGCAACAACGTCGGCCCCGGCAAGACGTACGCCTCGCGCGAGCGCTGCGACGCGGAGCTCGGACACAACGAGCGCGCGGATCTGCGCGGCGGCGAGTGCCCGGGCGGCATCAGCGCGCCTGACCTCGACGACTGCCTCGCGGACATCGCGAGCGAAAAGTGCGGCAACCCCATCGACGCGATCAGTCGCCTCGCCGCGTGCCGCAAGGCGAAGCTCTGCTTGGCGCGTTGACGAGCGCATCGCCGAGGCACGCGCGATGCAAAGTAGAGCACATGACTTCGACTCAACATCCTTGGGCTGACGAGCTGGGCGCAGCGCGCGTGGTCGGCGGCAAATATCAGCTGGTGCGCCCGCTCGGCGTCGGCGGGATGGGCGCCGTCTGGGCCGCGCGAAACGCGTCGACCGGCGCGCAAGTCGCCGTGAAGGTGCTGCTCGAGCACGGCGGCAACTCCGAGCTCGTGGAGCGCATGCGGCGCGAGGCGCACGCGACGGCGAGCCTGTCGCATCGCGGGATCGTGCGCGTCTACGACCTCATCGACGTCGGCACCGAGGGCGAGCAGGGGCAGGTCGCGATCGTCATGGAGCTCCTCCAGGGACGCACGCTCGCCGACCACCTGAAGGACCACGAGCGGCTCTCCGAGGCGGAGGCCGCCGCGATCATGCTGCCGCTCCTGAGCGCGCTCGAGCACGCGCACGCGCGCGGCGTGACGCACCGCGATCTGAAGCCCGAGAACGTGTTCCTCTCGGTCGAATCGGACGGGGTGATGACTCCGAAGATCTTGGATTTCGGCATCAGCAAGGTGCACGGACCCCTGGCGCCGGTCATCACGCATCAGGGTCAGCTGCTCGGCACGCCGAGCTACATGTCCCCCGAGCAGGTGCGCGGCTCCGCTGCGGTCGACGGACGGAGCGACATCTTCGCGATGGGGATTTTGCTCTACGAGATGCTGTCCGGACACAACCCGTTCGCCGGCGACGGCGTGCATCCCGTGCTCGTGGCGATCCTCGAGGCGGAGCCGGCGCCGCTGATGAAGGTAACGCCGGCGGTGTGGGCGGTCATCGAGCGCGCGCTCCGCAAGCAGGCAGAGGAGAGGTTCGCGACGGCCGCCGAGTTTGCCGTCGCGCTGCGCCGGGCCGTCGGGATGCCGTGCGCCGCCGACGCGTCGGGTCCGCATGGCGCGCTCAGCGAGCCGACGTCGTGCCGGGCGCAGGTCCTCTCGCTCGTTCCCGCCGCGCGCAGGCCGAAGGCCGGCATCTTGGCGGGCTCGGTCGGCGCGGCGCTCGCCGGAGCCGCGATCGCGGCGGCGTTGGCCGTGTGGACGCCGAGCGCGAGCTCCGACGACCGGCAAGTCCTCGCTCAGAGCGCCGAGCCTCCCGCGCCGGCCGAGCTCGAGCAGGCGGAGTCCGTGCGCGGCGCGCCGCTGGCGGCGCCGGCCCACGTCGCCGTGTCCATCACCGCGGGCGTGCGCGCGATCGCAACGCAGGACGCTGGGGCCGCCGCGCCCACCGCCGCGGCGCTGCCGCCGCCCGAACGCGCGAGGCCGCGCGCGCGGGAGCTGGGCTTCGCGCGGGAGCCGGGGTTTTGAGGATCATGTTCACGCAAGCACGCCTTGTGCAGCGGACCTGCGCATGACCATCCTGTCCGGAAGCGTGGTTTGCATCACGGGGCCCATCGAGCTCGGGCTTGCCCTCGCTCACCGCCTCGTCGACGCAGGCGCAAGCATCGCCCTGGGCGCGCACGATCTCGACGCGCTGACGCGCGCGCACGACGATCTCACCCGCCGCGGCGCGGACGTCCTCGCGTTCCCCTGCGACGGGCGCGTCCCGGAGGACGTTCGCGAGCTCACGGGTCTGGCGGCCCGCTGGTTCGGGCGCGTGGACGCCGTCGTGAACGTGTCGTCGCTCGCGTCGCGGGCCCTATTGCGCAGCTGAAAACGCTGCAGGTGCGCCACACCCGTGGCGTCATTGTGCCCCTCCCGCGTCGCGCGATGTGCCGTGCGGTGCCGTGCGCTCTCACCAAACGACAAGACCTCGAGCACGTTGCCTCCACGTGCACACCTAGCGCGGTCCGGTCCGGCCTGTACGGTCCCGGGCATGAAGAGAACCTGCCTCCACGTGCTCGCGCTCACGACCGCCACTGCTGCGCTCGCGGCCCCGGCGAACGCCGCGCCGGCCGCGCCGAGCGGCGCTCATCCGCGCATCTGGCTCACGACGCCGACCATGACGTCGCTGCAAACGAACCTCGGAAAGAGCGGCACCGCCGCCTCGGCCGTCGTCGCCAACTGCCAGGACGTCGTCGACAATCCCGCGAGCTATTCGCACGCGGTTTACCAGGGCTACGGCTGGGCACACGCGTCGGCGTCGTGCGGCATGGCGTGGCAGCTCACCAAGAACCCGGCGTTCGCCGCGGCCGGCGTGCGAATGTTCGAAGCGCTCCTGAACGACTTCATCGTGATCGGCGACGGCGCGGGCGGAGACACGGCCGTGACGCACGACGCGGGCTACGGCATGCGCTACTTCGGCTCGTTCGCCGCGGTCGCTTACGACTGGCTCCACGACGCGCCCGGCGCCGCCGCCCTGCTCCCGCTCGCGCGCGCCCGCTTCAAGACCTGGGTGACCTGGTACGAGGCGAGCGGCTACCTGCCGAACAACCCGGGGTCGAACTACCAGGCGGGCTACCTCCTCGCGAAGACGATGATCGCGATCGCCGCGAGCGGCGAGGATGACGGCTCGGCCGCGGCGTACTTCGGCGACGTCGTCGATCACATGTTCGCGCGAGACATCGTCGCGGGCGGCCTGAACGCCGGCGGGTCGCTCGTCGGCGGCGATTGGCCGGAGGGCTGGGAGTACGGCCCCCTCGGCGCGCTCGAGTACGCGATGTCCGCGCGCGCGCTCGAGGAGCAGGGCGCGCCGCAGCCGCAGGTGCGCGCGTGGCTCGGCGATCTCGTCGTCAACTACCACTACGCGCTCACGCCGGACAAAGCCGGCTTCTACGCGGGCGGCGACTACGGGACCGCGGTCGTCAACGCGGCGCCGAGCCCGCAGCCGCTCCTCGCGGCGCTCGCCGGTTTTGGCAGCGACCAGGCGGCGGGGTGGGCCGCGCACGTGCGGCCGCTCGCGGCGCCGGCGCACGACATCAACCTCATCTACGACGCACTCGCCGAGGCGCGCGGCGCCACGCCGGCGAGCTTCGTCGCGTCGCCGCAGCCGCTTTTCTACCTCGCAAAGGGCACGCGCAAGCTGTACGCGCGCTCGGGGTGGGACCCCGGCGCGTTCTGGGCGGTCTTCGTCTCGGCGCCGCGGTTCGCCGTCGACCACCAGCACCTGGACGCCTCGACGTTCGTCCTCTCGCGCGGCGCCGACGCGCTCGTCATCGATCCGTCGCCGTACGGTTCGCTGTCGACCCTGACGACCAACGCGCTGTCGGTCGACTCGCTCACGGTGCAGGCCAACTACCGCCCCAGCCAGTCGCCGTACTCGCGCGCCGAGCTCCCGTGGGCGCGCGGCACGAAGGGCGGCGTCGTCGCCGGCCGCGCGGCGCTCGAGGGCGCGTTCGCCGACCCGCAGGGGAATAGTGACGTGGCCTTTGCGCGGCGCGACTGGGTGTTCCTCCCCGAGGGGGAGGTCGTCGCGATCGATCGCGTCCGCACGGACGATGCCGCGCGCAAGACGTACTTGCGCTTCCGCGCGCCCTCGCCGTTCGCGCTGGACGGCGCGGGCGTCGCGACGATGTCGGTCGGCAATTCGCGCCTCGTCGTGCACCCCGTGGTGCTCTCGGGCGGCGCCGCGCCGCAGGTCCGCGCCCTCAAGGGCGATCCCGGCGCGCCGTGTGACGGCAACGACTTCGGCATTTGCACGGCGTCGCGGATCGACGCCGGCGAATATGCGGTGACGCTGCCGGGACCTTCGGCGCTCGCCGTCCACGTGCTCGACGCGCTCGGCACCGGTGAAGCGGCGGCCGAGACCGTGGCGCTCGACGATGCGGCGGTGGTCGGCGCGCGCGTCACGCGCGGCGGCGTGCGCTCGTTCATCGTCGCCTCCCGCGCGAAAGACGGCGCGGCCGGCGCGTCGCTCGCGTACACGGTGGCGGGCGAAGGGGCGGCGCGGCACGTCGTGTTCGACGCGCCGGAAGACGGGTCCGGCGCGTCCGCCGTCACGACGCACGCGAGCGGCGCGCAGTGCGTCGTCGTGATCACGGCGGGCAGCGGCCCGTCCGCGTTCGCGGGTCGCCCGCTCGTCTTCAACGTCGCCTCTGCCAAAGACGGCTGCGCGGCGACCGTCGACGACTCGCCCCCGCCGCCGGTCGTCGGGGATGGCGGCGCGCCTTCCTCTTCGCCGCCTCCAGGTGGTGGAGCAGACGGCGGCGGCGTCGCGCCTCCGCGCGCCGACGGCGGCGCGCTCGGAGCGGGCCCGGGCGGCGGCTCTCCCAGCGAGACCGCAGACGCAGCCCCCGGGAGCTCGTCCGGCGGCTGCGCGGTGCGTCCTGACGGGCGCGCCGACGAAGGCTGGGCCCTGATGCTCCTCGGCGCGCTCTCGATGCTCGTCGCGCGCCTCAGCGGCGCGAGTCGCTCTGGCCCTCGCTCTGGCCCTCGCTCCGGCCCCGGATCATCGCGGCCCGGCTTCGCCGCGGCCTATGCGGCGCGAGGCCGCCCTTCCGTCCGGCGGCGCGCGCCTCGTCGGGGGTGAACTCGTGCGCGGTCCCCGCGTTGTGGGCGGCGACGCCGCCCGTCCGCGCGATTTCGCGCACGCGCTCCGGGCTCATCACGGCGAACCCGCGCCGCTGACGGCCCGTGCCCGTGCCGCTCTGGCCGTTGCGCACGGTGATCGGCTCGGGCTCGATCTGCTCAGACGTGCTCTCCGTTGTCCCCGTATCGCTCTGGCTCTCGTTCACGAAGACCTCGCTTTCTAGTGCGTCCACTCGGGTCGCGCGCTGCGCTCGTGGCGCTCCCTTCAGGAGAGCGCCCCAAGTGCGGCTGTTCGGTGTTGCAGTGACTGTCCTAAGAGCACGGGGTGTGCCGCGCCTGAGGCCGCGCTCAGTGCTGCGAATGCGGCGACCCGATCATCCCCTCGCCTTCCGCGCGCTCGAGGTCGAGCTGGCTCTGCGTCACGCGGGCGCCGCGGCGAAGCCGGGACTCCCCCCACACGCGATCGATCAAAAAGAGGATGACCGCGGAGCCTAGGCTCCCGACGAGCATGATTTCCGCGATGAACACCGCCTCCGAGCCGCTCGGGATCGCGAGGGCGAAGAGTCCGGACACGAGGGCGAGGACGAAGAGCGCGAGTGATGTGTAGATGAGCATGATGATTCTCTCCCGCGAGATTTGGGTTTGCGGATGTCGCGTCTCGAGTGCGGCCGGGCCGCCTCAGTGGGGCGGCGCTGCGCGCTCGCCTTTTCGGCGTTTTCGTCAGTGCGGATGAGGCCCCCACTTCCGCACGGGACCCTGCTGGTCGAGCGGCACGAGGACGAGGTCGCCCACGCGGCGCGCGAGCTCGGCGGGATCCTCACGGGTGAGGTCGCGTTGAAGGGTGCCGAGCAGGTAACGCGTGAGCTCGGGCGTCAGGTGCTTGCGGATCGTGCCCGCGAAGTGCGGCGCGGCCACGAGCACCCAGTGGCGGAGCCGCGACCCGCGCATCGCGGCGTCGAGGGTCTTGGCGAGCTCGCGCGCGAAGAGCTCTTTCTGCACGTCCTTGGGCGACGACGACGGGGCGAGCGCGTTGTGGTGCGTCGCCGCGCCCTCTGACGAGCGACGACCGGCTTGATCGGTGACAAGATCGGCGGCTTTTTGCCGGGACCCGTCGTGCGTGACGTCGATGACGAGGTGCCACGTCGGATCGCCCGCACGAACGTCGAAGAAGCGCGCACGCGCTGCGTCGCAGACGAGGACCAGCACGCTGCTCGTGCACGCGAGGTCGATGGTGGGGATAGATGACATGCCATGGGAAGTGCACGGCACATGCCCCATGGTTCGCTCGGGCTCAGCCGCCGGCGACCTCTACCCTGTTTCGCCCCTGGGCCTTCGCGCGGTACACCGCCGCGTCCGCGCGGCTCAGCCAGTCGGGCACGCCATGATCGTTCGAGCGGTCCAGCTCGGCGACGCCGATGCTCACCGTGACGGCGCTCCCCGGGCGCGCGCCGGGCAGCCCCAGCGCCTCGACCGCCGCGCGCACGCGCTCCATCACCGCAGCGGCCTGCACGATCGATTGCTCCGGCAACACGACGACGAACTCTTCTCCGCCGAAGCGGTAGAGCCCGTCCCCTTCGCGCAGGGCGCCGCGCATCGCCCGCGCGACGCGCTGGAGCGCGACGTCGCCATTCATGTGCCCGAAGGCGTCGTTGTACTCTTTGAAGCGATCGACGTCGCACATCGCGAGCGAGTAGCGGTGGCCGTACCGCATGACGCGCGACCACAGGTTGCGCAGGTCCTCGTCCATCGAGAGGCGATTCTTCGCCGCCGTGAGCGGATCGATGCGGGCCGCGTGAAACGAGGCCTCGCCAGCGCGCAGGAGGAGAGCGTTTCGCTCGACGAGGCGGCCGTGCCTCAGGATCACGCGGCGCGCGCTCGCCAGCTGAGCGCCCAGCTCGTCGACGTCGACCGGCTTGCGGTGGTAGTCGTCCGCCCCCGCGTCGATGCCGCGCGTGAAGTGATCGCGGTCGCTGAACCCGGTCATGAAGATGAAGTACGTGTAGGATTCGGCCTCGTCGTGGGCGCGCGTGCGGCGACACAGCTCCATGCCGTTCATGCGCGGCATGCTCCAGTCGCTGAGGATGACGTCCATGCGCTCGGCGAGGTGCATCTCCCACGCTTCGAGGCCGTCCTTCGCCTCGCGGCAGTCGTGCCCCATCATCGTGACGGCCTCCTTGAGCATTTCGCGCGCGTCGTCGTCGTCGTCGACCACGAGCACACGGAGCGGCGGCGCGGACGGGAGCGCAGGCGTGGCGCGACGCGTTCGGGGTGGCGGACTGCCGGGCGAGGTCGAATCGGGAGAGTCGTCCATCGATTGGGCAAACTGTGCACCGCACGTGCCGTCGCGCATGATGCAAGACGTGCACGCTCGAGCCTCCGTGGCGTCACGCGCCACGCGGCCTCGCCCTCTCCCGCCGCATGTGGCGACGCTGCGTGCACGCACGCGCGTCGGGCTCAGGCGCCGCCGTCGCCGCCCGCCTCGGGGGAACCGCTGCCGCCTGCGCCGACGCCGGTAAAGCCCGTGCCGCCGGCGCCCGCCCCGGTATAGCCCGCGTCGCCCGCCGTCGCGCCGGTGAAGCCCGTGCCTCCGCCGCCCGCGCCGGTGTAGCCGCTGTCGCCCGCCCCGACGCCTGTGAACCCGGCTCCCGCGCCGGCACCGGTGTAGCCCGCGCGCCCCGCGGTCGCCCCCGTGAAGCCACCCGCGCGGCTCTGCGCCGCCTCGGGGTGCTCGGGCGGGAACACGGCGGCGTCGCCCGGGTCGACGGATGCGTCGCGCGGGCGCTCGGGCGCGGCGTCGACAAGCGGCGCGCCCGGCGCGCCCGCGTCGCCCGCGTCGCTCGTCCAAGGTGCGAACGGCGGCGGTAGGGGCGGTATCGGGCTCGGAGGAGGTTCCATCTCCGCCGACGCGGACGTCGTCGCCGCCGGCGGGACCGTCGGGCTAGCGAGCAACGCGCCGCCCGCTGCGCGGTCGACCGCGCGCGCGGGAGCGGAAGCGAGGCGAGGCTCGGACACGGTTTCGAGCTTCGCCGCTCCAGCGCTTGCGCGCGCGTCCATGCAGGACCGCGCCGCCCACACGAGCCCGAAGGCGCCGAGGCACAAGGCCGCAGGGAGCCAGATGCGCCGCTCCCGCTGTGCGACGGTGCCGATCGCGCGAGATGGTTCGTTCATGGTTGCACCCTCGCTCGCGGCGGGCTGCCGCGCGGTGCGTCTCAGCAACCCGCGTGCCGCGCCGGCCGGTTGCGCTCTTCGAGGCACGTTCGGTGCACTCGGCAGTGGGTGGGCCCACCGCCCGCTGGAAGAGGTCACCTCAATTATGTCCGAAGCGCTCCAGAGCTCTCGTCCCTCCCAAGCCACGACCCAAGCCACGACGCCGGCCGAGCTCCCCGAGCAGAGCATCGTCGCGGTCTACGACTCCCACGCGAGCGCGGAGGCGGCCGTCCACGAGCTCCACCGCGCCGGCCTCGACATGACGCGCCTGTCGATCGTCGGTCGCCACTACACCGAAGAGCACGCGCTCGGGTTCTACACGTCCGGGGACCGCATGAAGTTCTGGGCCGGGCGGGGCGCGCTCTGGGGCAGCCTCTGGGGAATACTCTTCGGCGGCGCGTTCTTCTTCCTCCCCGTCGTCGGGCCGATCGTCGCGATGGGGCCGATCGTCGGCTTCTTGGCCGGCGCGCTCGAGGGCGCGGCGATCGGCGGGGCCGTCGGCGTCGTGGGCGCGGCCCTCACGAGCTACGGCATTCCGCCGGAGGGCGTCGTGAAGTACGAGGTCGCGGTGAAGTCCGGTCAGTTCCTCGTCCTCGCGCGAGGCACCCGCGACATGATCGATCATGCGCGCGTCGTACTGGCCACGACGACGCCGATGCTCCTCTCGGCGCACGCGGGCTGATCTGACGGTTGCCTGACGTGCACGGTCCGCGCGGTGCTCGGCCGCTTGCCGAGCACCGCGACGTTGGGCCGCGGTAGCCCTCCGTCGGCGGAGGGTCCATCCGCGGCCCCGCGGTCGTGCGGCTTACGGCGTCGTCTTCGGCGTCGCCGGCTGGACGACGATCTCGACGCGCCGGTTGTTCGCGCGCCCCTCCGGCGACGTGTTGTCCGCGATCGACCGGGTCGAGCCGAAGCCCTGCGCCGTGATGCGGTCGCTCGCGATGCCGCGCGTGACGAGGTAGTCACGGACCGCTTGCGCGCGGTGCTGCGACAGATCCTGGTTGTAGTCCGCCGCGCCCTGCGAATCCGTGTGGCCCTCGACCACCATCTTCGAGGTCGGGTCCTCTTTCGTGAGCGCCGTGGCGACCTCGTTGAGCTTCATCTGAGCCGCGGGGAGCAAGTCCCACTTGGCCGACGCGAAGAGGACGCTGCCCGACAGCGTGATGACGAGGCCGCGCGGCTCTTGCTTGACCGTTGCGAACTTGGCGAGATCGGCGGCCGCCTGGGCGGCGCGCTTCTCGGCGTCTTCGCGCCGCTGCTTCTCGGCTTGCAGCGCGACGCCCGTCGTCGCGAGCTGCTCGCGCGTGCGCGCCAGCTCCGCCGAGGTGAGGGCGATGGTCTTCTTTTGATCGGCGTGCATCGCGCCGACCAGGTTCTCGCGGTTCTGGTTCGCCTGAATGGTGCGCGCCTTCACTTCGGCGAGCTCCGCTTTGCGGGCGGCGACGTACGCCTGATCGCGCGTGGCCTGCGTGTCGCCGTCCTTGGTGAAGGCGGCCTCCGCCACGTCGAGCTGCTCGCGCGCGGCGTGAATGTCCGCCGGGTCGAGCTGCGCCGCGGGGCCGGTGCTCGCGCGCTCGTAGGTCGCGCGCGCGGTGACCAGGTCCTGAGGAGGGACGGCCGCCGCGCACGCGACGAGGCCGGCCGCTGCGGAGGCGGCGAAGAGAAATCCGAGGTTTCGAAGGGTGTTCATTTGACAGCTCCCTGGCCGACGTTGGTGTCTTTCTGCGCTGCCGAATCGCTGGCGGCCTTTTCGGTCTCGAGCTTCGCGCCCTTCTCCCGCGCCTGGGCGACGGCGAGCTCGGCGTCGGCCTTCGCGCGAATGAGCAGGCTGTCGGCGCGGACGTTGTCCCCTTCCTTCATCGCCTTTTGCGCCTGAGCGATCTGCTCCTGCGCTAGGCGCAGAGAGAGCTGCGCGCTCGGCACGGCGTTGGCGCCGAGCTCCGTCGCGCTGCGTTCGGCCGACTGAGCGTCGGCGAGTCGTTGCGCCGGCGGCGCGTAGCTCGCGCCGCACGCCGAGACCAAGGGAGCCACGATGGCGAGAGCAAAGAATGATTTTTCAAACATGGTGTCGTCTCCAGGCCGCGATCGCGCGCGGCATTTACGCCTCAGTGTGCGCCAGCGCTCAGGGCTTCTTATCCGTGTCGGGGCTGGACTTGACCTTCGCGATCCACTCGTCGATCTGCCTCTCGGCGTCGTCTTTCAAGATGCCGTAGTGCTGCTGGAGCTTGCCGATGAGGTGCTCCTTTTTGCCGGCAACGTTCTTCAGGTCGTCGTCCGTGAGCTTGGCCCACTTCGATTTCACCTGCCCCGCCAGCTGGTGCCACTCCCCTTCGATTTGCGTCCAATTCATCGCGACTCCTCCTTTTCGGTGCCCGCCTCAATCGGTGAGCACGAGCTGCCGGAGAGCATCTTCCATGCCGCGCTCGCGCTCCCGGCTGGCACGTCGAGTGCTCAGCGCGAAGAAGAGGTGGCGCCGATGAAAAGATCTGAGACCGCACGGAGCTGGATCGATGCGCATCACGAGATCGGTTGGGACGTGCTTCGCGTCTACGTCGGGCTCGCGCTCTTCTGGAAGGGCTACTCGCTCATCGCCGAGCTCCCGCACACGCGGGCGATGCTCGCGGCCGTCGACTTCCCGTTCCCCGGCCTCGCCGAACCGTTGGCTGTCGTGCACATGGTCGGCGGCACGCTCATCGCGTTCGGCCTGTGGACCCGTCTCGCGGCGGCGATTCAGGCGCCGATCGTCGCCGGCGCCGTGCTCTTCGTGCACGGGCGGCAGCCGCATCTCCTGGCCGGCGGGCAGGAGATGCCTCTGGCGATTCTGCTGCTCATCCTCGTCAGCTTGTTCGCGCTCGGGGGCGCGGGGGAGACGTCGATGGACGCGCTCTTCCCGAAGCGGCGCGCCCGTCGGCTTCAGACCACGGGCGATTGATCGGACTCGACCGCCGGGCCCTCGTAGAGCAGTCCTCAGA
>JAYVXL010000546.1:0-14984 GCA_043785185.1 Myxococcales bacterium | reverse complement strand
CGCCGTAGTTGCCGAGGGCGCCGCACTGGTTGTGGCCGAGCGGGGCTCCGGTATCGAGGCCGCGAATGATGTTCATCTTCGCGACGAGCTGGGGGGTGAGCTTGGTCGCGTCGCCGGAGACGACGGGCGTGACCGACGCGACCTGTGACCCCTGGGCCGCCGCTTGCAGCGTGAGGGGGCTCGCGCGGATGGTGTGGCCTAGGACCGGGTACGTCGCCGTCGTCGGGCTCACCGGATCGGCGGGGAACATGTTCTTGCCCGCGACGGCGCCGTGTCCCGACCAGAACGCGACGAAGTTCCGCGGCACCGCCGGCGGGGTGCCCGCCCGTGCCTCGCGCTCGAGGAGCGACGGGAGGAGCGGGAGACCGAGCGTGAAGCCGCCCGCGCCGACCAGGAGCTGCCTTCGTGAGATGCGGTGGGTAATCATGGCGGCACCTATCGAAACGATTTGGTCAAAAATGCAGGCTGGGTGACGACGCTCTTCATCGCGCCGGTGAGCGGCCCCCCTGTCGTCTGCGCGGCGAGAGAGGCGATGACGGGCGCGTCCTCCGGCGTCTCCAGCCGGCCGAAGACGTAGCGGAAGTAGTTCGTCGCGAAGCACGCGGCGACCTTGCCGCTCGACAGCATCATCTGCGTGAGGTCTCCCGCCCCGCGGGAGGCGGTGGCGTCGCCCGGCTTGATCTGCGGGATGGTGACGGTCTCGACGGGCTTCGAACCGATCACGTTGCCGAAGCGATCGAAGAGCGTCTGGCTCGTGCGCGCGCGCCCCAGGGCGTCGAAGTTCTCGGTGGCGAAGCCGAGCGGGTTGATGAGCGTCGCGTGGCAGCCGGCGCAGAGGGGCGGGCTCGTCAGGGCTTCGGTCTGCTCGCGCGTCGTCTGCGTCGGGCTCAGCGTCACCGAGGCGTTGGCCGCCGCGGCCGGCGGAGCTCCGAGCGTGTCGCAGAGGAGCGCCTCGCGCAGGGCGACTCCCTTCAAGATCGGGTTCGTGTCGACGTAGCCGCTCGCGAGGAAGGCGATGCGCGTGAGGAGCCCCACGCGCGCAGGATCGGTGAACGTCGGCGGCGTGCTCGTCCCGTCCCACACCGGCACGCCGTAGAGCTGCGCGATGTCGGGCGTCTTCGCGAACGACTGGCGATTGGTCAAGAGATCGTCGAGCGAGCCGCCGTGCCCGCCGATCCACTCCGCCGCGTCGGTCACCTCCGTGATCGCGTTGCGCGTGGTGGCCGGACCGATCACGCCGAGATCGGCGCCGGCGAGCGTTCGAAAGATCGGCGTCCCGATCTGGCCGTCGAGCGACGGAAGCAGGTTGACGCGGAGCCACTGAGCATAGAACGCCGCCCGCGGCTTCGACGCGCGCGGATCGGCCATCAGCCGCGCGACCTCTTTCGCGAGCACGTCGGGCTGGAGGAGCGTCCCATCCTTCGCGGCCCCGCGGAGCTCGGCGTCGGGCATCGTCTCCCAGAAGTGGTACGAGATGCGTGAGGCGAGCTCGTAGGCGGTCAGCGGCGCCACGACGGCGGTGACGCTCGGGTCGCCGTTCTCCACGTGGTACGCGAAGTCCGGGGAGTCGAGGAGGAGCGCGATCACCGGCTGCACGCCGAGCGCCGAGAGCGGGAGGGTCGCGACGCTGCTGTAGAAGGTCGCGTCCTCGGCGGTGAGCGGCCGGCGGAGGACGAGCTCACCGAGCTTGTGCACGAACGCGTCGAGGCACGCGGCGTCGTTCGACGTATCCGTGTCGGTGGCGCAGGACCCGACCGCGCGCGTCATTCGCTCGGTCGTGCCGGTGAGCGCGACGGCGAACGCGTAGCCGATCGCGTAGAGCGCGTCGACGTGCACTTGGATCACGGTCTGGTCGAGGCGCGTGAAGCCTGCCCCGCGCGCCGGGTCTTTCGGCAGACCGACCGGCGTGTCCGCGGGGTACTGCGAGAGCGTCGGCGCGATCTCGCCCAGCGCCTCCGGGGCCGCGTCCGCGAGCATGGCCGTGGCGAGGTCGGCGATCGTGTTCGTCAGCTCGATGCGGGTCAGACGACGCAGGGGCACGTCGCCGACGGCGGCGGGGTCCACACCGCGCGGCCCCGCGTCTCCGGCCCCTCCCGGTCCCGCGGGGCCGCCGGACGGCGAGCCGCCGTCGCCGATCGTCCCGACACACGCGGCGAGGGCCAGCGCGCCGAGAATCGCAGCACAGCTCGAAACAGGCTTCATCGATAAGGCAGAGGCGTCCGACCGGCGCCGTCGGCTCAAAATTCGTCGTCGTCGGAGTTTTTTCCAACAATCGTGGGCGGATTGCCGGCATGGGTCGCAGCCCCCTTGCGAGGCCTTCCTCGCCTACGGTCGCAGGACGCGGCCGGCGACGATGCGCCCGATCCCCTGCGTGTTCGTGCTCGGCCAGACGTGCTCGACCCACGGTCCGCCCGCCGTCGCGCCGACGCGGTACTTGTCTCCGGGCCAGCCGACGGCGAAGTCCTGACCCGCGAAGTACGTGTGCGCCCAGTCGAAACCGTACCCTTTGCCGGCCTTGGTCCAGTCTTTGCCGTTCGGGCTCTCGAGGATCACGTCGTTCGCGGTGAAGACGAACTTGCCCTCGCGGAACATCACCTGCGACGGCGAGCCGACGCAGCGTGACGGATCGGTCGACGTGCAGTCGTCGGCGAGCACGGTCCACGTCTCCCCTTCGTCGGTGCTGTACCCGCGCACGCCCGTCCCCACGCCGACCGCCACGCCGGCGCCGTACGCCATCGAGACGAAGGCCGCACCGGCCGGGACCTGACGCCACGTGACGCCGTCGTCGCTGAGGTTGAGCGACGGCTGCCCCGCCGACGCCATCACGCGGCCCTTCTTGCCGACGGTGACGCCGCCGAAGCCCATGTGGCTGCCCGCCAGCTGGATGTCCGTGCGCGTCCAAGCGTAGCCATCGGTCGACACGAAGGAGGTCGTGTCGCTGAACACCATGAAGCGCGCGCCGTTCCAGACGACGTCGCTGACGTGCACGCCTTCGCCCCATTTTTGCGGCGCAGGCGCCGGCGCCTTGGTCCACGTGGCGCCGCGATCCTTGCTCGTGAAGATGCCGAAGTCCGACGCCGTCACGATGTACCCGAGGCCGAACGCGACCTGCGACGCGCCGTCGTCGTAGCAGTTTCCGCCGAAGCAGTTCCCGTCGTCGATCTGATCGTGCTCCCACGTGAGGCCGTCGAACGAAACGATCCGACGCGTCCGGTCACCGACCGCGACGAGCACGGAGGTCGTGCACGCCGACATTCCGGGTGCGTCGAGATCGAATGGCGGCGCGGTCGGGCACACGAAGGCGGCGTCCTTCGACGCGTCCACCGCGCCGGACCCGGCGTCGACGGGGTCGCGCCCGGCGTCCGTGCCCCCGCCGGCATCGACCGCCGGTGGGCTCTCGCCAGCGCCCACGGGCGCGGGCGAGTCCAAGGAGCCCGAGGGCGACGCGCCCCCGCTGCAGGCGGCGGCCGTGAGGACGAGGAGCGAGCCGATGGCGGGGCGCATGGTGTCGCCTGGAAGAGCGCCCCCGGGGACGGTTTCGGCTCAAAAATGATTTCGCCCGTTCACCGTCACGCAAGGCGATTCAAAAAACGCGCAGGCCCTTCTCGGTGATTTCCACTTCGTGGACGCCGAGGTCATGGGCACTTCCGCGCGCTTTTATGACCACGATGCTGCGCCTCATCTTGTCTCGACGGGCGACGCGTACATCAAGTGGACATCGGCGGGCTCGCGTCAGGTGAGGCTCTTGAGTTGTCGCGGCACCGCGGCAGGTCACTCCGCCTTCGGCTCCGCGAGCGCCCGTTCCACGTCTTCGAGCGCGGAGATGACGCTTTCGGGGCTCACCGACTCGGTCATCGCTTCGGCGACGGGGTCCTTCCGGTTGACCACGCTCGGAAGGTCCCGGCGCAGCTCCTCGAGGAGCGCGACGACCTTCGCGATCTTCTGCTCGGACATCAGATTCACATGCAGATCGAGGTGCGCGCGCTGCTCGATCTGGCGCGCCTGTCGATTCTGCGTCGCGACCACCATGGTGGTCATGAGGAGGGCGCAGAGGCCGATGAGCCCCTGCATCCAGAAGAACGGAGGGGCGTCGATGCGCGAGACGCCCAGGCTCGGCGCCGCGAAATTCCATCCCGCCCACGCCGCGACCGCCAACAGGACGACGTAGATCGTTCGCGGCCTGCCGAGCGCTTCGGTCGCGCGCTCGATGAAGAGTTGATGCGTGCCCGCGCGCTCATCGTCGCGCTGGCGCAGCGCGTCGATCGCCTTGATATTTCGCTCGAGCTCGTCTTGCGCCGTGGGTCGCTCCATTCCCGAGTCTTACCCTTCCGCGAGCAGACGCACCATCACTGCAACGAGCTCACGGCGTCGTCGTTCACGGCGAGCGTACGTACGCTGTCGAGCTCGCGGCGGTGTCATGCGCGAGATCTACTTCTTCGCGGCGTCTTCGATCTTCTCGCCCGTCCGCTCGACCGCGTGGCCCGTCTTGTCCACGGCGTTGCGGGTGTCGGCTTTCGCGCCGTTGTAGGTGTTGCGGCAGGCGCCCATCGCGAACGCTCCGAGCAGGATGATGACGGTGAATGCGGGGGTCTTCATGAAAAAGGGGATTAGCGACTTCCGTGCCATCGAGAGGGAGGCCTCCGGTTCGGGGGAACGCGGGTCGCGGGCTCATATCGGCGACAAGGGCGCCTCGGTCTACAGGAATGCCTCACCGCAGCGAGCCTCTCGACTGACGCGGGGACCGCGCGAAGGCGCGGGGCACTGACGTTGCAGTCGCGTACGCCATGAGGCAAACGACTCTCTCGGTAGCTGCAGCCTCGTTGCTCTTCTTCTCTACGGCGCGCGCGCGGGCAGAGAGTCAGACATCCACCAGCGTCCCGTCCTCCGGTCACCTCAGCCAAGACGCCGCCGGCGTGCTCATCGCCGGAGCCACCACGTTCGGCGCCGCGTACTGGGCGGCCCTCTACGTCGGCGGCACGAGCGAGCTCGCGTCGGACTCTCTCCTGCTCATCCCGGTGGCCGGGCCGTGGCTCTCCTACGCGCGGCGGAGCCCGTGCGGCGAGACGCGGGGTCCGCTTTGCTCGAACGACAAGATCTACCGGCCCCTCATCATCGCGGACGGCGTCCTTCAAGCGGTCGGGGTCGTGCTCGTCGGCGTCTCGCTCTTGATGCCGAGGACCGCTCCGCCGCCCGAGGCCGTGCCGGTCGCTGCCGCGCCGAGCGGCGCGCTGCGCGTGTCGCTGACGCGCGTGGGCACGGGCTGGGGCCTGGGCGCCAGCGCGGGTTTCTAGACGCGAGCGCGCGAATTCCGCCGTTACGGTAGCGCCTTTCGCCGGCCCATCCGTCGAAGAGGCATGGCGCTCCGGCTGACCCACCTCCCTCGCAGGTCGTTTTTGCTGGCGATGCTCGCCGGCTCTGCGCTCATCACCGCGACGAGCCTCGCGTATTTCGACACGGGTTCACTCCCGCCGTTCGTCGTCGAGAAGCTGCCCGTGCGCTTCGAGTCCCTCTGGCTGGCCTCCCTTCGAATCCACGTCGCCGCGGCGCTCCTCACGTTCCCGCTCTGCATCGCCCTGATGACGCGCACGCTCCAGCGGCGGACGGCGCTGCATCGCGTGCTCGGCCGCGTCGCGGGCATCGTCGTCCTCCTCGCGCTCGTGCCTTCGGGCGCCATCCTCGCCTTCGACGCGAAGGGAGGTGCGCTGGGCACCGCCGGGTTTCTCCTCACCGGGGGCATCATCGCGTGGTTCATGGTGCGCGGCGTGGCGGCCGCGCGTCGGCGCGATCTCGTCGCGCACCGCCGCGCGATGACGCACGTGTTCGCCCAGATGAGCGTCGCGGTGACCAGCCGCGCCCTCCTCACCGCGTTCGACGCCGCGGGATTCGACCCCGACGTCGCGTACGCGGTCGCCCTCTGGGGCCCCGTCCTCGCGAGCGCCGCCGTTGCGGAGCTCGTCTCGCATCGTTCCCCCATCCACCTCATCGCAAGGATCTTCCGTGAAATCTCTCCACTGGCTCTCGCTCTGCGTGTTCGCGCTCTCGCTCGCCCCCTCGTTCGCGTCGGCCGATGAGCCTCCGCCGGCCTTGCGCGCGCAGCGCCGGGTGGAAGAGGGGCTCGTGAAGCCGCTCACCGAGCACGAGGCGAACATGAGTCGCTTCTCGCGCGCGCGCCGCCCTCCTCAGGAGCGCCGCGTCCGCGTCACGCAGGCCGCGGCCAGCCGCGACAAGGCCGGGAGGCCGTTCATGGCCTTTGCGGTCGACGTCCGCTTCGCCGGCGGCGAGTGGCGCGAGAACGACATCGTCGGGTGCGCGTACACGGCGAGCGGTGAGTTGTTCGTCAAGCGCGGCGACGCGTACCGACCGGCCGCGTTCCTCCTCGGCAACGCCGCCGATCCGGTCGCGGGCGTTTGCCAGGCGGACCCTCGCGCGCAAGCGTGAAGAGGCTCACGCAGGCGACCGGCGCGGGCGCATGGCGTCGAGCGCCTCGAGCATTTCGGTGCGCGCCTTCAGCGCGGCGCGCTTGTCGTGCGCCTTCTTGCCGCGGGCGAGCCCCAGCGTGACCTTGACGCGCCCGTCCTTGAAGTGGAGATCGAGCGGCACGAGCGTGTAGCCCTCGCGGAGGACGGCGCGCTCGAGGGCGCGGATCTCCTTCGCGTGGAGGAGGAGCTTGCGCGCGCCGCGCTCGGCGTGAGGAAACGCGCGGGCCGCGAAGAACGACGCAATGTGCAACTGCCGGAGCCAGACCTCGCCGCGCTCGATGGAGGCGTACGCTTCGGTGAGCTGCGCGCCGCTCGCGCGGATGGACTTCACCTCGCTGCCGCGCAGAACGATGCCCGCTTCGTAGCGCTGGCTGATGACGTAGTGGAACCGCGCGGCGCGGTTCTGCGCGATGAGCTTCTGCGCGTCCGCGCGTGCGCCTCTCATTCGCACGTCGACCGGAGGCGCGCCATTGCGGAAGCATAGGCGACGGCGAGCCCGGCGCCACTCTCGCCCCGTCGTCGTCAACGCGACGTGTCGCAGCAGCCGACGCTGCAGTCGGTGGTGCGGTGCGTCGCGTGGCCATTGCAGGCGCCGTGCGAGCCGTCGTCGCACGCGGCGCTGCTGCCCCAGCCGAACACGCGCTGAAGCGTGCCGCAATGGACCATCGACGTGTCGCAGCAGCCGCCGAGACAGTCGCTCGCGGGCGCGCCGCCTCCCTCGCAGATCCCGTTGCCGATGTCGCACAGCGGGTCGCTCCAACCGTGCTGCGCGGCGACGACGCCGCAGCTCGGCGCGCTCGTCGGCGGAGGCGGCGGAGGCGGCGGAGGCGGCGGCGGAGGCGGCGGTCCGCTGGGCGTGGCCGCGCCGTAGCACGGAGCTCCGCTGCCGCCGGTGAGCGACGCAAAGCGCGCGTACGACTGCTTCGGCGCGTACTCGGGGGACGGTCCGCGTAGTCCGAAGTCGAAGCCCTGAGAGCCGGGAGCGGCGGGCTCGTCGTCGCGGTAGTCGTACCAAAACGCGCGCTCGACCAGCCCCGCGAGCACGTCGTTCGCGGCGGCGAGCGCGTCGGCTTGCGCCTGCTCGGAGCCGACCACGTTCTCCCTGTTTCCAGCTCCGGGTCCTTTCGACCGCGCGAACCCCACCTCGGTCGCCCAGATGCGCGCGGCGCCATACTTCGCCGTCAGGCGTGCCCGCACCGCGGTGATGCCGCGGCGAGTCTGCGATCGCCAGGCCGCGAGGCCCTGCGCGATCTCGTCAGGATTGTACGGATGCACGGCGAAGACGTCGAAGGGCGCCTGCCCGTCGGGGAGCGCATCGAACAGCGCGGACCAGTAGGGATCGGCGAGATTCGTATTCAGCACGCCCCCGGAGACGACGAGCGCGCCCGGCGCCTTTTCGTGGACGACGGCCGCGGCGCGCGAGAGGAGCCGGGCGAAGGCGGCGGGCGGAATGTTGCGCTCGCCGTTCGTCTCGTTGCCGATCTCGTACGCGTCGGCGGGAAGGGCCGTCACGGTCTGCGCGAGCTCACGCGCGTAGCAGTCGAGCCACGCGCCCTCGTCGTCGACGTGCTTGTCCGAGCAGTCGTCCTTGTAGTTTCGCGGTTGCCGGACGACCAGGACCGACACTCCGGCGGCGCGCGCCCGTGCTGCGAATGGGCCGTAGAGCCCCGCCGCCACCCCCTCCTCGCCGATCTGAACCTCGATACGGATGGCGCGGGCGCCGAGCGCCGCGACGTCGCACGCCACCGCGGACGCCGAGGTCTCCAGTGACACCGGCCCGCCGTTCTTCGCGTCGACGATGTGACCGAGGACCAAACCCCAGTTGACGTGCGCCGCGCTCCCCTGCGCCTGCTCGACGTTGTGCCCGTCGACCGGCGCACTGTTCTGGCAGGCAAACGAGGAGGCCATGAGGACGGCGAGGAGACGAATGCGTGCAATGTGCATGACGCGCACCCTCGCAACACGCGTGCCTCGAGTTTTCCAGTAGCGCGCGATGTAAAATTCTTCGACCGTTCGCGGAACGCCAGGATTTCCCGCTCGGCCTCGCTCGAGGGCGAGACGGCGATGGATCGCGGAGCGCCCGCCCGATGGATCCGGCCGGACGCCGCGCGCGCGGGGCGCCGTCGAGACACATACACACTCTCACCCGAGGTCGCCGAGATGCTCCCGCGTGGCGGCGGCGCCCCGCGAGGGCCCGCGAGCCTCGCGAGCCCGCGCGAGCGTCGACCTCGCGCCTCGCTTGATTTCCCGCGCGGCGTGCGTGGCCGGCTCCTTGCTCCACGATGCCTCCGTGAGCTCTCGCGCGTCTCTACGGGTCCCGCTCGCTTTGGCTCCGCTCGTGCTGTTCGCATGCTCGGGCGGTGTCGACGGTCCGGTCGCGGCCGCCGACGTGCCGCCGGGCGGCTCGGCGTCCGCCGACGCGGGGAGCTCGCCCGACGCGGGCCCATCGGGGATGGGCGCACCAGGGAGCGACGCCGGGGCGCCCGACGCGCTCGTGCGCGACGCGGCGCTGCCCGACGCGCAAGCCGTTCGGTGCCCCGCTGGCCTCGGCGCCCGGTGGACCTGCGACGGCGCCGCGCGCCAGCGTTGCGTCGACGGCCGCCTCCAGCGCGACGCGTGCGGATACGGGTGCGCCGGCGCCGCGGGCGGAGACGACGCCACGTGCACGTGCGGGCCGAACGCGTCCTTCTCGCATTGGAACTGCCTCGCCGACGGAGACCTCCACGCGTGCCCCGGCGGCGTGTACGTGCGACGCGCGTGCGGCGCCGGCGGATGCGCCGCCGGTCCGCTCGGCACCGACGATACGTGCAATCTGCAATCGCCCGCGCTCGGGCCCGTCGTCGCGCGCCTCGGTGGCGAGTGCGGGCAGTTCTCTCCGGGCACGACCTGCGGCATCACCGTCCGCGATCTCGTCACCGGCGAGACCGCGAGCGTCCGCGGCGACTCGCCCTTCGTGAGCGCAAGCTCCGCCAAGGCCCTCTGGGTCGCCGCCGCGCTCTACGACGTCGGCGTCGCCGCGGTCGCGCCGCACGCCGACGCCATCTTTCGGAGCTCGGACAACTACGAGTCCGGCGCCGTCCTCGATCTCCTCGCGTCGCCCGATCGCGTCAACAGCTTCATGTGGAACGATCTCGGCCTCGCGACGAGCGGATACTGCGCATGGGGCTTCGGCCACCCGCGAAACGCGGCCAATTGCCCGCCGTCGATGGGCGGCGACAACTTCTTCACGGCGACCGACGTCGTCGTCTTCCTCACGGCGCTCTGGGAGGGCTCGCTCCTCGGGGCGACGACGAGCCGCGCCGAGCTCGACTGGATGAAGCTCTCGCCCCGCGCTGGCTATGGCGGCTGGCTCGGCACGCAGCTTCCCGCCGCGGCGCGCGCGACGATGCACCACAAAGCCGGCTGGCTCCCTCCTTCGGCGGTCCCCGGCTACTCGAACGCGAACGACGTGGGGATCGTCGAGCCACCGGGTGGCCACGCCTACGCCGTCGCGCTCCTCTTCGCCGGCGGCACGAGCTACGACGCGAAGCAGCTCCCCACGCTCGAGTACGCGTCGTGCGTCGTCTACCACGCGGTGCTCGGCGACGTCGCCGATCCCTTCGCGAGCTGCACGCACCCCTGAGGCGCCGGCGCTTCGGAAGTGCGCGCGTCGAGCGCGCGCCGAATTTCGATCGGCTGACGCGGGCGGCTCCGTGCGAGGATGCGCCGAGATTGCCCCTTGATTAGGCGCGCGTGATCGCGAAGACGAGCATCTCGCCATTCTTCGGGTCGACGCGCTTTCCGACGGGCTTCATGCCGACCTTCGCGAGCACCCGCGCCGAGGCTTTGTGCCACGCCATCGTCATCGCCTCGATGCGCGTGCACTCCGGCTGGGCGAGCGCCCAGGGGACGATCGCCGCGAGCGCCTCGCTCGCGTAGCCTTTGTTCTGGGACGCCTCGTCGACGCCGTACGAGATCTCGCACTTGCCCTCCGCGTCAGGCCGGCCGTGGAAGACCACGCTGCCGACGACGCGCCGCGGCTCCTCGCGCGTGATCATGAAACGATCACCCCAGAGGCGCTTGCCCGGGTCGGCGTGGATATCCACGCTCGAGGCCTTGAAGACCTGCTCGAGGAGCGCGCGTCCCGGCCACGCCCACGGCATCTCGGCGCCGACCAGCGCTTCGATCTCGGTGCGCCGACGGCCCGCGAGCACGGCGTCGACGATGTCGACGGTGACGGGGCGTAGCTCGAGGCGGGGTGTGGTGAGGACACTCATGCGCGCGTGCTCTCGTCATTGTGCTCAATGCGGGGCACGGCGTCGAGGGGCGTCTCGGCGCCCGGGCTTTGGGCACAAAAAAACGGGGCGCCCCGTGAGAGGGACGCCCCGTCGCGCTTTGCGCGCTGCGGGCTCCTGACCTGAGAGTCAGAGCCGCCGCGCGTTCAGGGGCTGCAGGGAGTACCGGCCACGTCCGCGATGTGGCCGCAATGCGGCGCCGGCGTCGAGAGCGCCACGCTCAAGTGGTACGAACGGCAGTTGAGCGTGTTGCCGCTGGTGGGCGCGTTGGGGCCGAGCGGCTTGGTGTTGTCGTACGTCCAGGCGCCGCACGCGGTGACGCACGCGGCCTTGTCCGCGAACGCGTTCGGGCACGCGGTCACCGCGACGGTGCAGAAGTCGTCGCACTTCTCGCCGCACACGCCGCCGCCGAACATGCCGGCGTGCGGGCAGTGGACCACGGGAGCGCCGGCCGCGGCGCCCGCGTGGTACTGGCGGCAGCCGAGGCTGTTGATGGCGTCGTTGTACACGCCCTGCGGGAACGCCGCGCACGCCTTCGCGCAGTCGGCGGCCGCGGTCGCGGCGACGTAGTCGGCGTTGGCGGTCGTGCAGTTCGTGTTGACCGACGAGCAATAGGTCGCGCACGACAGCGTGTTGCCGGCGTCGCCGCTCGCGCCCGACGTGCCGCTCGCGCCCGACGTGCCGCTCGTCCCCGACGTGCCGCTCGTCCCCGACGTGCCGCTCGTCCCCGACGTGCCGCTCGTCCCCGACGTGCCGCTCGCGCCGCTGCTGCTTCCGCTCGCGCCGCCGTCGCGGCCACCGGACGCGCCGCTCGCTCCTGAGGACCCGCCGCTGCTGCTGGTGCTGCTGCCGCTGCTGCTGTCGCTGCAGCCACCGCTCGCCGCCCCGATCACGACCAATAAGGCGCTTCCGAAACACAATCCGCGAATCAACATCATGGCAAGCTCTCCATTTCACGTCGGTCAGAGCGACCGCACGCGGAGAGAGGCTAACAGCAAGCCGAGCGTGGCGCCTCGTTTTGCGGTCGAATGGCGCGATGCGCGGGCATGACCGGCCCACCGGTGCTATGCCCCGCGGCCATGGATCAGCTTACGCCCCACGCCGCGCCATTCCTCGCGCGCCTCGTCGTCGCGGTGGTCGCCGGCGCGCTCGGATGCGGCTCGATCCGCGACGCCGTGCCCGCCGACGGTGGCGCGTCCGCCACGGTCAGCAGCGGCGGCGCCTCGTCGAGCGGTGGCGGCTCGTCGGGCGGAAACGCGTCCTCGTCGAGCGGCGCCTCGTCGAGCGGCGCCTCGTCGAGCGGCGGCTCATCGAGCGGCGGCTCATCGAGCGGCAGCGGCTCGTCGAGCGGCGACCCCGATGCCGGCGCGACGGGCGGGACCCGCATCGTCCTCTTCGGCGGCTGGAACGGCACGCAGTCGTTCGACGACACTTGGACGTGGGACGGCGCGGCGTGGACCAAGGTCGACATCGTGGGCGGCCCGCCGCCGAGCGCGCGCTCGAGCCACGCGATGGCCGCGCTCGCGGGCAAGGTCTACCTCTTCGGCGGCGCCGACGCGAACGGCGCGCGCTTGGGCGACACGTGGCAGCTCGACGGCGCGACGTGGACGAAGCTGAGCGTCTCCGGCCCGAGCCCGCGCTCCGGTCACGTGATGGCGACGCTCGGGGGCAGCGTCGTCCTCTTTGGCGGCGAGAGCCCGCCCGCGAAGTCCAGCGAGACGTGGCTCTGGGACGGCGTGGCCTGGACGAAGAAGGCCGACGTCGGCCCCTCTGCGCGCCACGCCGCCGCGGCGTCGGTGCTCGACGGCAAGCTCGTCCTCGTCGGGGGCAGCGACGTCACCGGCAAGGAGCTGAACGACACGTGGGTCTGGGACGGCAGCGCGTGGGCGAACACGAACGCCGTCGGCCCGCCGATCACGTCGCACGCCGCGATGGCGACGGCGAACCGCCACGCATTCCACTTCGGCGGCGCGTCGCTCGCCGACGAGACCTGGGTCTGGGACGGCAGCGGCTGGAGCCAGCTCTTGTCCACCGACATGCCAACCCGACGCTACGGCGCGGCGATGGCGGCGCTCGGCGCCGTGCCCGTCCTCTTCGGCGGCAACGACGGCGCGCGCGAGAGCGACACGTGGCGCGTCCTCGGCGCCGGCTGGGTGCGCGTGCAGGCCATCGGCCCCGCGGGCCGACAGAACCACGCGATGGTCTCGCTCCCCTAGTCGATCACGGAGGCCGCTTCACGGAGGCCGCTTCCGGGCTCCGCTTCGCGGAGGCGAGCGCGGGCGCGCGGCGCGGCTCACGTGCAGGTGTACTTCGTCTCGCCGCGTCCGCCGTCGTACGAAACGCAGGACGTCACGCACCAGACGTAGCCGCACATCGCGCCCGGCACCGTCGTCTGCGACCTGCACCAAGAGAGCATCGATACGTCGTGGCCCTTCGACTCCGCGGCGCACTCGCCGCCCGTGTCCACGTCGTTGACGCAGGTGCACGGCCAGGGGCCGCCGGCGCAGGACGACGACGCGGGCATCGGGTCGCACGACCCCGCCGCCCCTTGGCCGCAGAGGTGGTCGGCGAAGTGGCAATACTCACCGGTGGCGCAGTCGCCGTTGCGACGGCAGCCGCCGCTCGCGGCGTCGAAGGCGGGCGCTCCCGCGTCGAGGACGGTCGCGCCGCTGTCGGGCGTCGCGGGTGGAGGGGGCGCGCGGCCGTCCTGCGCCGCGCCCTCCGCGTGATCCGCGAGGCCGCCTTCGCCGGAGAAGGCCTCGGCCGCCCCTGTCGTGGCGCTCCAGTCGAGCGCGCACCCCGCGACGAGCAGAGCGCCCGCGGCGGCGGTGAGCGCGGCGAAGAGTGCGCGGCGTTCCACCTGCTTCATCTTAGCCGAGCGCCCGCGTCGCGCTGCCGCGAAGCGCACGCGCGGAGGCGCGTGGTGGAAGGGGCGGATTGTTCCAGCACGCCGCGACACGCCGCGCTCGGTCGATTTCGTGATGCGCCGCGCGGCGCCGGGCCAGATGTCTGAACCTGGCCGCCGCAAGCCGCCGCAGCGACGAGCAAGGCCGAGAGCGCGAGCTTCATGCACGACCTGCCTGCAGCACGAGGTCGTGGCGAAGCGCGCCCGAAGGTTGCTGAAGCTCTTTGCCGGCGACCGGCTATCCTGATGGCCATGCGCGATCGCTTCCTCGCCGTCGGCGCGTGCTTCGTGATGGGCGTCGGGCTGAGCATCGCCGCGTGCTCGTCGAGCGACGCCGCGGGCTCTCCGTCCGACGTGGGGCCGGGGTCGAGCGGCGGCGCGTCGGGGGTCGACGGTGCGGTGCGCGACGGCAGCAGCGGCAGCAGCGGCAGCAGCGGTGCGCCGCGCGACGGCGGCAGCGGCAGCAGCGGCAGCAGCGGCAGCAGCGGCAGCAGCGGCAGCGGCGACGCGAACAAGGGCGCTTGCAAGTACCAGGCGCACAAGACCGGGCTCACCGCCTTCCAGCAAGCCGGCGGCCTCGCATTCCACGTCTACGCGCCGGCGACGTACGATCCGAGCCTCGCGCACACCGTCGTCATCGTCATGCACGGCCAGGACTCCGACGGCACCGGAGAGCTCGCCGCGCTCTGGCAGCCCATCGCCGACAGCGCGCAGCTCGTCGTGCTCGTACCGAAGGGCTCGCGCGCCGCGACCGATCCCGTGAAATACCCGAACGGCGCGAACTGGGCCGTCGCCGATCTGAACCACGTTCAAGACCTCATCACGGAGGTCGACGCCTGCTACGACGTCAACCCGAAGAAGCACATCCTCTGGGGCTTCTCCGAGGGGGCCTTCTACGGCTACTTGCTCGGCATCGGCGACGCGAGCCAGCTCTCAGGGCTGGCGATGGCCGGCGCGAGCGCCAGCTTCGCGCGCCAGAACGGCTTCCCGCCGTCGGCCGCGTCCTGGAAGATTCCGGTGAGCCACGTGCAGGGCACGACCGATCCCAACGGCATGGCGCCGGTGCTCCAGGACAAGGCCGACTTCGAGGCGGCCGGGAGCGTCTTCACGCTCTACCAGCCGGCGCAGGGACACACGATCACGCCCGCGCAAGTGCTTGCACAGTACAACGACTTGAAGGGCTCGTCCTCGCCCTGACGTCGCCTGCGCACGCCGCGCGCGCGCCGAGCCGCGTCACCAGGAGTACGTAACCCCCGTCGTCACCGGGCTGCCGACGCCGACGTTTACGCCCACGCACGTCTGCGAGCCGGAGCCGTTCACCGCGAC
>JAYVXL010000545.1:0-4850 GCA_043785185.1 Myxococcales bacterium | reverse complement strand
AGTCGCCGGACGTCGACCGCACCAAGCCGCTCCTTTACGGCACCGTGCTCGTACTCCTCTCGCTCACGTTCCTTTTGAACTTCGTCGCGGTCGCGATTCGCGCGCGCACGCGGCGTCGTCTGAAGGCATCCTTCTAGGAGCTCCCATGATCTCATCCCACTCGAGCCGTGATTTCGAGGCCGAGCTCCGTGAGCTCCGGGCGCACACGCTCGCGATGGGAGCTCGGTGCGAGCGCAGCCTGCGCCTGGCGCTCGAGGCGTTCTGGTCGCAGTCGGACACGATCGCCGCCGAGGTGAAGGAGCTCGACTACAAGATCGACCGCGACGAGGTCGACATCGACGCCCTCGTCCTGCGCATCCTCGCGCTTCGCCAGCCCGTCGCCTACGATCTGCGTCTCCTCGCGACCGCGCTCAAGCTCGTGACGGACCTCGAGCGCATCGGCGACGAGGCGGTGAACATCGCCGAGCGCGCCGAGGAGGCCCACGGTCGGTCGAAGGAGCAGGTGCAGCCCCAGCTCCGCGCGATGGCCGATCACGCGCAGCAAATGCTCCGCGACGCGCTCGACGCGTTCGTCGAGGGTGACGTCCAGCGCGCCGCGCTCATCCGCTCGCGCGACGACCAGGTCGACGCGCTCTACGGCGAGATCCTCCGCGCGATGACGACGTTCATGTCCGGCCACCCGGAGGAGGTCCTCCCCGCCGTGCGCGTCATCAAGGTCGCCAAGTACATCGAGCGCATCGCCGACCACGCCACGAACATCGCCGAGGAGGTGATCTTCATGGTCCAGGGCGACGACGTGCGCCACCAGACATTCCCGCCCGCGACCGCGTCGGCGAAGGCCGTCGCCAGCAACAAGGCCTGATCGTAAGATCGGCTTCGATGGGCCCCGCACGCTTCGCCGCGATCGACGTCGGGTCCAACGCCCTTCGGCTGCGGATCGTCGAGGCGGACGGGCCGGGCAGCTGGCGCGAGGTCGCCCAGGAGCGCGCGCCGGTCCGGCTCGGGCGCGAGGTCTTCGTGACCAAGCGCCTCTCGGCCGCCGCCCTCGGCGACGCGTGCCGCGCGCTCAAGGGCTTCCGCGAGCGCATGGATGAGGAGCGCGTCGTCTCGTACCGCGCGGTCGCGACGAGCGCCGTGCGCGAGGCCGAGAACGGCGCGACCTTGGCCGAGCGCGCGCGCCGCGAGGCCGGGATCGACCTCGAGATCATCGAGGGCATCGAGGTGGCGCGCATCGTCCAGGAGGCCGTCGCGCGCGAGGCCAAGCTCGAGGGCGCGACGCTCCTCGTCGACGTGGGCGGCGGCTCGACCGAGCTCACGGTCGTCCTTGCCGGCGCGACCACGTTCTCGACGTCGGTTCCGCTCGGCACGGTGCGCCTGCTCGAGACGTACCTCGCCGGCGGCGGCGCCGTCGACAAGCGCGCGCAGCGGCTCGTGCGCGAGGCGATCGACCGCGCGCTCTCCCCCGCGCTCCCCAAGCTGCTTCGCGTCCGCCCCACCCAGATCGTCGGCACCGGCGGCAACATCGACGCGCTCGCGGCCCTCTGCCCGGCGCGCGGCGCCGGCGCGGCAGGAGCGGACGTGGCGAAGATGCGGGCGCTGCTCGGCAAGCTCGTGCAGCTCACGCCGGCCGCGCGCGAGAAGGCCTACGAGCTGCGGCCCGACCGCGCCGACACGATCGTACCGGCGGCGATGATCTTCGAGCGCATCGCCGACGCGCTCGGCGCGACCGAGATCGCGGCCCCCGGCGTCGGCGTCAAGGAGGGCATCCTGCACGAGCTCACGCTGCGCCACTTTCAGGCGTGGGACGCCGTCGGCCACGACGCGGCGGTCCTCGATGCGTGCTGCGCCCTCGGCCGCAAATTCGAGTGGGACGAGGCGCACGGCGAGAAGGTGAGCGCGCTCGCGTGCCGCCTGTTCGACGACCTCGTGGCCGTACACCACCTCGGCGCCCGCGAGCGGCTCCTGCTCCAGGCCGGCGCGCTCCTCCACGACGTCGGCGACTTCGTCCGCTACGACGGCCACCACAAGCACGGCTACTACCTGATCTTGCACTCCGACATCATGGGCCTCTCGCCCCAGGAGCGCGCCATCGTCGCGAACCTCGCGCGCTACCACCGAAAGAGCGTGCCGTCGGAGTCGCACCCGAACTTCCGCGAGCTGGGGCGCGAGGCGCGCGAAGCGGTCCTCGGGCTCTCGGCCATCCTGCGGATCGCCGACGCGCTCGACCGGGAGCACAAGGGCAAAATCGTGGGCCTCGGGGCCTCCGTCGGCAAGAGCCGCGTGCGCCTTCACATCGCCGGCGCGGAGGACCGCGAGCTCGAAGAGTGGACGGTCCTCGAGAAGGCGCAGCTCTTTCGCGAGGTGTTCGGGCTCGACGTCGTCCTCGCCCCCGCGAAGGACGATCAGAGCAGCGTCGCCGAGACGTAGTCGCCGCCTGCGGGCGGGTCTTGTTCAATCACTTCGTGAGGGTGAGGGTGTCGATCACGTCGTCCGTGCCCGACGCCTTGAGGCCGTAGCTGGTGAGCGTGAGCGTCGTCCCCTCGAGCGCCAGGAGCGCGTAGCAGCCGATGTACGGCGTGCCGGCGCCGTACTGGGTCGTCTTTTCGCTCGTGTTCGAAGGGTACTTGCCGATGCCGTACGAGTCCGCGCCCGCGCCCGCGTTTACGACGTAAATCGTACCGTCCGCCGGCGTCGCGCCGACGACGGGCGCGCCGGCGGGATCCGTGCCGGCCTTGAGGGGCTTGCTTCGCTCGAACTCGTGCTCGTGGCCGTTGATGGCGAGGTCCACGTGGTACTTGTCGTAAATAGGCGCGAGCGCGCCGCGCGCGGTGCGGACGTCGCCGTCATTGGCGTGGAGCGACGTCGTGAAGAGGCCGCGGTGGCCGACGGCGACGATGAACGGGTGGCTCGCTTTGTCGGCGGCGGCCTTCGCGAGGTCGGCGTCGAGCCACTTGAGGATCGCCGCGGCCTCCGCGCCGGTCGCGCCGTTCGAGATGGGCTGATCGTCGACGAGGACGAAGTGGGTGTTGCCGACGTCGAACGAGGCGTACTGCTCGGTGTTCCCGGGCAAGGCGAAGTTCGCGTAGAAGCGCGCCGCCTCGTTCTCGTGGTTGCCGGCGATGGGGACGAGCATCTGCTGGCCGAGCGTCACGAACTTGCCGGCGCCGTCCTTCCAGATTGCGTCGAACCACGTCTCGTAGAGCACCTCGCTGGCGCCGAAGTCGACGATGTCGCCGCTCATCAGCTGCATCGCCACAGCCGCGTCGCGCATGCGCGTCTGCGCGAGCTTCCACGTGTCGACCTTGTCGCGCGCGTCGCCGAGGACGCCGATGGTGATCTTCCCGCTGGCCGGCACGGTCGTGAACTGCTGCGTCGCGCTCCACGCGTCGCCGCCGGCCGCGCCGCCGCCGACCTGGTAGTAGTACGTGGTGCCGGGCTTGAGGCCGCAGACGTGCACCTCGTGCATGTACGTCGCGGGCTCGTTGGTGCCGAAGCCCAGCGTGGGGGGCGGCGTCGTCCAGACGTAGCCCGCGTGCACGTCGGCGAGGGACGTAGGGTCGGTGCCGAGGCGCACCTTCGCGGCCTTGTTCGGCGTGGCGCTCTGCCACGTGAACGCGGCGCTCGTCGTCGGGTCGGCGTAGCCCGCGCCGCCCTTGGTGGTGCCGCCGCCGAGGCCGAGGCGGACGCGGAGCGGGGCGGCGCCAGGCACGTCGGCGAGCTTCGCGCCGTCGTCGAGGGCCAGGTCGGTGAACGCGCGGGTGTCGGGCGGCGTCACCGTGTACGCGCAACCTTGCGGAGAGTACGTGGGCGACGGGGGAGCCGCGTCCCCGTCGGTGGCCGGCGCCTTCGCTTTGTCGCCCGAGCTGCAGCTCGCGACCGCGGCGAGCGCGGCCACGCCGACAGCACCGAGAACGCCGAGCAAATGCGTGCGCATGCGGCGCAGCATGCATTGGAATCGACGTCGGAGCCATCCCATTTGAAGCGCCCACACGTGCGCCATCAGGCTCGCGCGGCGATTGCGACGAACGCGGGCCGCGAGGCGCCTCGACAACCACACCGCGCTCGAGCTCACGCGTCGAGTGGCGCCGCCCTAGCCGCGAACGCGACGCATCAGACGCAGGATCGCCGCCGCGTTCCACGCCGCGAAGCCGAGGAACAATACGACGAGCGCCACCGCCCAGCGCGCCTGGTCCGGCGCTTCGCCGTCGACGAGGAGCCACGCGCCGGCGGGAACGGGCTTTCCCGTGCGATCGGCGATCGCCGCGCGGAGGCCCCGGTGGCGCGGACCGGTCGCGTCGAAGCGAACGAGGCGGCCGCGGAGCTCCGTCGGCGGCACGTAGCGCGCGTTCTCGGTGCCCGCGGGGACACGAACCTCGACGTACACGTCGGGGCGGCCGGCGACGGGCGTGACGCGGAACGACTCCTCGACGAACGGCCGCTCGTAGCGAATGGCGCCGGCGGCGGCCATCATCCCGCGCGCCTGCACGAAGGTGTTCGGGGTGAACGCGCCCGTCGCGCTCCGCAGCTCGCCCAGGTCGACCTCGCGGGGAGCGGCGAAGGCGTACGTCGCGTCCCTCCAAAGCGACACCACCATCGCCACCGCCGCGACCGCCGTGAGGGCCAAAACGGCCAGCGTCACGCGGCGCTCCCCGCGGGGCGGGTCCGGAAGGGCGAGGAGCTCCGGGTCGACGGCGTCGTCGGCCTTTCCCAGCAATTCCAGCGAATTGTCGTGTGTCGTGGCGTCCGTCGGCACGGTGAATCTTACTCCGGAAGCCGCGAGTTTACTGCGTCTTCGGGGGTTGGGACACCCCATGGGGCGGAATGTTCCCTAGTCCGCGCCTCTTCCGCCC
>JAYVXL010000544.1:0-15020 GCA_043785185.1 Myxococcales bacterium | reverse complement strand
CGACCGGGACGCCGAGCTCGGACGCGATGCGGGCGAAGACGAGATCGGTGACGCGGCCGCGCGGCGGGTTGGCGACGGCCTCGAGCTCGCCCTCCCACGCCCGCGCGTCGTCGGCCCAGCAGAGCGCGCCGGCCTCGCGCGCGAAGGTCGCGCGCGTCTCGGCGGTGACGGATTTCCGGCCGGCGAGCCAGCTCTTGGCGCAGAGCGCGCCGCGCGTGAGCGCGTGGTAACGGAGGCTCGCGGTCATCCACGGCAAGGGCGCCGCGCGGCCGGCGACGGCCTCGCCGAGCGCGTCGATGCGCGCGCGGAGCTCGTCCAACGGCAGCTCGTCGCACTCGCGGAGCGCGCCGGGGAACTCCTGCGCGAGCTTTGCCATCGCGCGTCGCGGGTCCGGCTCGCCGGGCGCGCCGTGCAGCACCCGCAGGCGGAGGATCTCCTCGTACTTGGTCCGCAGATCGTGGAGGCGCACGCGCGTGAGCATGCCACGGGCGCGCGGCGTCGGGGCAAGGTGCTATGCTCGCCACGTGGCCGACACGAAGCGCGAGATCGACGAGCTGCGGCAGGAGATCGCCAAGCTCGACGCCGGGCTCCTCGTCACGCTGGAGAAGCGGGCGCGCGCGTCGCGCCGCATCGGCGACCTGCGCAAGGACCAAGCGCCCAGCCTCCCGCTGAGCGACCGCGCGTCGCTCGCCGCCATCGTGGCGCGCGCGACGGGCGACATGCCGCCCGACGCGCTGCGCGAAATCTTCCGCGAAGTCTTCGCAGCGTGCCTCAGCCTCGAGCTGCCGGTGCCGGTCGTCTACCTCGGGCCCGAGGGCGGCGCCGGCCACGCCGCCGCGCGCGAGCGGTTCGGCGCGGGCTCGAAGTTCCTCGCCCAAGAGGCGGCCGCGGGCGCGTTCGATGACCTCGCGGCGCAGCGCGCGCAGTTCGCGGTCGTGCCGATCGAGACGCGCTCCGAGGGGCCCGTCCTCGCGACGATCGAGGCGCTCACCGCGAGCGACCTGCGCATCGTCAGCGTGTTCGACGCCGCGGGCAACCTGCACCTCATGAATCGCACGGGGAACCTGGCAGACATCGAGAAGGTGTACGCGACGCCGGTGGACCGCGCGCTGTGCCAGCGCCTCTTCGCGTCGTCGCTCCCCAAGGCGAGCGTCCTCGACGTGAAGACGCCGCTCCTCGCCTGCCAGCTCGCCTTCGAGGACCACGGCGCCGCGGCCATCACGACCGAGGCCTTTGGCGCGCAGCTTGGCCTCGAGGTCGCGCGCCGCAACGTGCGCGACGGCGGCGACGAGAAGGTGCGCTACGCGATCGTGGGCGCGCGCCCGTCGACGCGCACGGGGAACGATCTCACCGCGATCGTCTTCGCCGTGCAGGACGCGCCGGGCTCGCTCCTCGACGTCCTCAAGCAGTTCGCCGAGCGCGGCATCAACCTCACCAAGATCCAGTCGCGGCCCGCGCCCGGCGAGGCCTGGGCGTACATCTTCTACGCCGAGGTGATGGGTCACGCGACCGACCGCGTCCTCGTCACGGCCGTCGAAGAGATCCGCCGGCAGACGAAGTTCTTCAAGGTGCTGGGCTCGTATCCGGCGGTGGCGTAGTTGCGGTAGTGTTCTCCGCCATGGGTCTTCGGCACATCGCGCTCCTCCTCTCGTCTGCCTCGCTCCTCGCCCTCTCGGTCGCCTGCGGCGGCGGCCACAAGGACTCGGTCTCGCCGAAGACGGCGGAGGTGCAGGCCATCGACGCCGACCCGCTCGCGCTCCTGCCGAGCGCGGCGATGGCGATCGCGCGCGTCGACGCGAAGCAGATGTTCGCGACCGGCTCGGTCGGCGGGCAGCTCGCGCAGATGGCCGAGCGGATGCTCCCGATCGGCGAAGAGGCGGGCTTCAAGGCCTCGCGGGATCTCGAGACGGTGTACGTCGCCGCGTACTCGGCGAGCGGCGCCGACGTCGTCGGCGTCCTGCGCGGCACGTTCGACGAAGCGCGGATCAAGGACGTGGCGGACTCGCATACGCCGACCAAGGGCGGCGGCCTGCTCGTCGCGAGCAGCTACCTCGGCCGGCAGGTCTACACGATGAGCAACGTCGGCTTCACGGTCGTGTCCAAGCAGACGGTGATCGCCGGCGGCGAGAACATGATTCGCCGCGTCATCGAGCGTATGAAGGACGGCACCGTCCAGCGCAGCCAGCCGCCGTGGATGCTGCAAACTGTGGAGACGCCGGCCGCCGCGTTCGCCGCCGCCGCCGATTTCGCCAACCAGCCGCTCGCCGCAGCGAGCGTAGGCATGATGCCGCTCGCGTGGGTCAAAGGGATGAAGGCGGCGCGGCTCGTGGGCAACTTCAAGGACCCTGGCCTCAACATCGCGGCGACGCTCACGTACCCGGACAAGGCGAGCGCGGCGGACGCTGCCGAGCAGGTAAAGCGCACGGCGGGGATGGCGAGCCTGCTGCAGTTCGTCGGCGCGCCGCAGTTGAAGGGCCTCGAGGTGAAACCCGTCGAGGGGGACGTGCAGGTCACCTTCGGCGTCGACGACAGCCAGCTCAAGTCGTTCCTGCAGTCGGCGCAGCAGTACATGGCGCCCCGCTGAAGCGCGCGCCGGCGCGCCAAACCCCACGCCTGGGCTTGCGGAATGCACGCGGCGGACGCACGGTTAAGAGGAGGGAGGCCGTCATGGCGTCATCGGGTGCGATGGAGAAGGCCGCGAAGGCGCTTGCGACGGCGGGCGGAATCGCGCACGTGGCGTTCTTCTCGCTGTTCGCGTTTCGCGTGGTGACGAGCTCGCCGCTCGGAAAGGCGACGAACTTCGTCTTCGCGGCGCTCGCCCTCGTCGGCCTCGCGACGGAGTTCGTCGGCTACTCGCTCATCCGCTACGGCGGGCGGACGCCGGCGCGCAAATGGGGCTACTACGCGATCGCGCTGTCGACAGCGCTCGCGGCCGTGCTCCTCGCCGCGGCCAACTGGGCGAGCGGCTAGGCGCGAACCCGCGACCCAAGAGACGGAGCTCCGAGCGGGCGGATCGCGCCCCTCGATGGCCGGACCTCGGGGTATTCTCCCCGACGTGACCGACTTCATCGTTCATCCCGCGACCAAGCCGCTCGTCGGCAGCGTGCCCGTGCCGAGCGACAAGAGCATCGGGCATCGCGCCGTGCTGCTGGCGTCGCTCGCGAACGGCAAGAGTCGCATCACGAGCTTCTCGCGCGGCGAGGACAACGTGTCGACGATGAACGCGATGCGCGCGATGGGCGTCATCCTGGAGGACGTCGGCCCGAGCGAGGTGCTCGTCACTGGCTCGGGCCTGTTCGGCCTCGTGGAGCCCAAGGGGCCGCTCGACTGCGGAAACTCGGGGACGACGATGCGCCTGCTCGCCGGGCTGCTCGCGGCGCAGCCGTTCCGCGCGACGCTGGTGGGCGACCCGTCGCTCACGCGCCGGCCGATGATGCGCGTCGTCGGGCCGCTCCGATCGCGCGGCGCGCGGATCGACGGCGCGCCGCACCCGAAGAAGGAAGGGGAGGTGACGGCGCCGCTCGTGATCGGGCCGTTGCCCGACGGCGAGCACCTCGCGGGCGTCGAGCTCGTGTCGAAGGTGGCGAGCGCGCAGGTGAAGAGCGCGCTGCTCTTGTCCGGCCTCTACGCGCACGGGACGACGTACTTCAAAGAGCCGACCGTCTCGCGCGATCACACCGAGCGCATGCTGCGCGCGCTGGGCGTGCCGATCCGCACGGTGGGCTCTGTCGTCGAGCTCGACCCGGCGGGCTGGAACGCGCAGATGCCCGGCTTCGACATCGACATCCCCGGCGACATCTCGGCCGCGGCGTTCCTCCTGGTCGCGGCGCAGCTCGTGCCCGGCTCCCGCGTCACGGCGCGCGACGTGGGGACGAACCCGACGCGCACCGGCATCCTCGAGATCCTCCGCGACATGGGGGCGGGCATCGGCGCCGAGCCGCAGGGGGATCGCGCTGGCGAGCCCATCGCGCAGCTCCACGCGTGGGCGGCGCCGCTGCGCGCCGGGCGCATCGGCGGCGAGACCGTGCCGCGCGCGATCGACGAGATCCCCATCGCGTGCGCGCTCGCGGCGCGCGCGCGCGGCACGACGGTGATCCAGGACGCCGAGGAGCTGCGCGTCAAGGAGAGCGACCGCATCGCGACGATGGCGGAGGTGCTGCGCGCGTTCGGCGTCGAATGCGACGAGAAGCCGGACGGCCTCGTCATCGAAGGAAAGGAGGGACCGCTCGAGCCGGTGACGGTCGAGAGCAAGGGCGACCACCGCATCGCGATGACCGCGGCCGTGCTCGCGTTGACCGCGCGCGCGCCGTCGACGATTCGCGACGTCGACTGCGTGGCGACGAGCTTCCCGCGCTTCGTGGGGACGCTGCGCGCGCTCGGCGCGGAGATCGAGGTCGTTGGGGCGGCTGCGCACGCTCACGCCGGCGTGGTAGAGGGCGAGGCATGAAGCGCACGCGTCCCATCGTCGCCATCGACGGACCGGCCGGCGCCGGCAAGAGCACCGTCGCCCGCAACGTCGCCGAGCGGCTCGGGTTCGTGCTCGTCGACACCGGCGCCCTCTACCGCACCGTGGCGCTCGCGGCCGCGCGCGCCGGGCACGCGTTCTCCGACGCGGTAACCACCGGCGCGCTCGCCGAGGCGCTCGTCGAGCGGCAGGCGATCGCGTTCCTCCGCGACGGCCGGGGCATCCGCATGACGCTCGCCGGCGAGGACGTCTCCGACGCCATCCGCACGCCCGACATCGGCATGGGCGCGAGCACGGTGTCGGCGCACCCGCGCGTGCGGGCCGCGCTCCTCGACATGCAGCGCCAGGCCGGGCGCGAGGGCGGCGTCGTGCTCGAGGGGCGCGACATCGGCACCATCGTCTTCCCCGACGCCGAGGTGAAGGTGTTCCTCACCGCGCGCCCCGAGGTCCGCGCCCGCCGGCGGTACGAGGAGCTCGTCGCCAAAGGCGACACGCGCATGTCGCTCGAGGAGACGCTCGCCGACGTGCAGAAGCGCGACGCGCAAGACGAGGGGCGCGCGGTGGCGCCGCTCAGGCAGGCGGACGGTGCGGTGCTCGTCGAGACGAGCGAGATGTCGATCGACGACGCGGTGGAGACCATCGCCGCGCTCGCCCGCAACGTGGTGGCGCGGTGAGGCGGCCGGCGCGCCGCGTCGCGCGCGCGCTCGGCCTCGCGTTCGCGTTCGGGCTCGGCCTGACGGCGTGCGGGGGCGGCAAGCCTCCGGACACGCGGCCCGCGTTCGACACCACGCGGCCGCACTGGCAGGACGTGTTCGATCGCGTGCCGGACATCTACGTCGTCGCACACCCCGCGATCATGGCGCGCGATCCGGTGTACGGGCCGATGCTGAAGAGCGTCTCGCGCATGATGGCTGCGCGCGCGCCGCAGACCGCGGGGGCGCGCGCCGCGGAGGTGCTCGAGTCGTCCGAGGAGGTCATCTTCGCGGTCCGCGAGCGCGGCGCGGGCGACGCGGTCGTCGTGCTGCGCGGCGTGCGCGCGGACCTCGACGCGCGGAAGCTGGCCGACGCAAACGGTCGCGCGATGTGGGTCGACGGCCCACGCGGCGCGGTCCCCGAGCTCACGCGCGCGGGGCTCGGCGACGCGTCGCTCTTCGTCTTGCCCGAGCGAACGTGGCTGTTCGCGATGGGCGACGCGCGGCCCCGCGCGCGCGAGGCGTTCGCACACCCGTTCGACCGTCCGTCGCCGCTCAAGGACGACGCGTCGCTCTTCGTCGTGCGCCTCGACGGGCCGTCGCTCGTGAAGGGCGTGCCGCGCCTGCGAACGCACGGCGCGCCGCTCGAGTCGCTCGGGCGGCACCTGTCGTCGATCACCGTGGCGCTTCGCCCTGGTACGGAGGGCCTCGTCGCCGCGTTCGCGTACGAACAAGAAGACTCCGCTGCCGTCGCCGAGACGCTCCTCAAAGACGTGACGCAGGCGCTCGATCGCGAGGGCTCGGAGAAGACGAAGTGGCTCGGGCAGACGAAGGTCGATCGCCGCTCCAGCACGGTGGTCGCCAAGGTCACCTTGCCAAATCGCTTGCTCGAGGACCTGCCGAACGTCACCGCCGCGGAGCTGGGCTTCTAGTCGCCATCCCCCACGGAGCCCTGGGCGGGCGCGCGCCGCGCGCCGCCCCCCGCCACCCCGAGAGCAAACCCCGCGCCAAGTGGCTGGATTTCGCTTTGACAGGTGGGAACTCACGGGCTATTCGTCCTAGCCCCTCGAGCACCAGAGGCTCATCGGGGACACGAGGATTTTTTTCAACCAATGGCAAACCAAACGACCCAGCAATCGGGCGGAGGCATGGACTCCTTCGCCGCTCTCTTCGAGGCCTCCATCCAGAGTGGCGACTTCGGCAAAGAGGGAGAGATCGTCCAAGGGACCATCGTCGCCGTCCAGCGCGACAACGTGGTCATCGACATCGGCGGCAAGAGCGAGGGCATCATCCCCTTGAACGAGTTCGCCGACGCCACCGGGACCATCACGGTCAAGGCGGGCGATCGCATCGACGTCTACATCGAGAGCCGCGAGAACGACGACGGCCTTGTCACCCTCTCCAAGGAGAAGGCGGACAAGATGAAGGTGTGGGACGAGATCTCGAGCGCGTGCGAGCGCGACGAGCTCATCGAAGGGACCATCTCGCAGCGCGTGAAGGGCGGCCTGTCGGTCACCATCCGCGGCGGCGTGAAGGCGTTCCTTCCGGGGTCGCAGGTCGACCTCCGCCCGATCCGCAACTTGGACAAGTTGATCGGTCAGACCTACCAATTCAAGGTCATCAAGTTCAACAAGAAGCGCGGGAACATCGTCCTGTCGCGCCGCGTCCTCCTCGAGAAGGAGCGCGACCAAATCAAGAGCCAGACTCTCCAGACGTTGGAGGAGGGCAAGGTCGTCAAGGGCGTCATCAAGAACATCACCGAGTACGGCGCGTTCGTCGACCTCGGCGGGATCGATGGCCTCCTTCACATCACGGACATGTCGTGGGGCCGCGTGAACCACCCGTCCGAGGTGTTCCAGGTCGGCGACGAAGTGACCGTGAAGGTCCTCAAGTACAACGCCGAGACCGAGCGCGTGAGCCTCGGCCTCAAGCAGACCCAGGAAGACCCCTGGAACCACGCCGAAGAGGCGTTCCCGCCGGGCAAGAAGGTGCACGGCAAGGTGATGTCGATCACCGACTACGGCGCGTTCGTCGAGCTCGAGCCGGGCGTCGAGGGCCTCATCCACGTCAGCGAGATGTCGTGGACGAAGAAGGTCAAGCACCCGAGCAAGCTGCTCGAGGTCGGCCAGGAGCTGGATTGCCAGGTCCTCGAGGTCGACGCGAAGTCCAAGCGCATCAGCCTGGGCCTGAAGCAGCTCGAGCCCGATCCCTGGACCCTCTTCACCGAGAAGTACAAGCCGGGCGACAAGATCGGCGGCAAGGTCCGTTCACTCACCGACTACGGCGTGTTCATCGGCATCGAAGAAGGCGTCGACGGCATGGTCCACAAGAGCGACCTCTCGTGGACGGCCAAGGTCAACAACCCCGCCGACATGTTCCACAAGGGCGACGACGTCGAGGCCATCATCCTCTCGATCAATCACGACGAGAAGAAGGTCAGCCTGGGCGTGAAGCAGCTCTGGGACGATCCGTGGCCGACCATCTTCAACGAGCTGCCGCCCGGTAAGCAGGTCTCCGCGAAGGTCGTCTCGATCGTCGACTACGGCATGTTCGTCCGCATCCGCGAGGGTGTGGAGGGGCTCATCCCGACCGGCGAGATCGTCGAGCGCACAGAAGAGGGCAGCGAAGCTCTCAAGATCGGCGACGAGCTCAAGGCCGAGATCGCCAACATCGACTCGCAGGACCGTCGCCTCACGCTCAGCATGCGCGTGGGCGAGGCCGTCGCTGCGCCCGCCACCAAGGAGAGCCCGAAGCGCGAGTCGAAGGCCCCCAAGAAGGGCGCGAGCGCGGAGGAGGCGAAGGCCGGCGGATCGATCGGCGACCTCATCAAGCAGAAGCTCGGCGACAAGCTCGGGTTGGGCGACAAGGACAAGGAGTGAGCGCTGGTCTCTGCCCCTAGGCGGGGCGGAGACTTGGCTCGCACCGCGCGGACGGCGGCGGCTTCATGCCTGCCGCCGTTTCGCGTTTTGTACGGCTCGATGCTCAGCATGGGAGGTTCGCCGTGGCGCGGCTGCCGCGGGGGTGAGCAATATGCGGTGAGCGAGGCGGCCGCTCCGCCGCGCGAAAAAAGCCCGCGCATACGCCGTGGAGTGCGGTACGCCTAGCCGGACGTATGGCCGAGACGCTCTGGGCACCTTGGAGGATGGACTACATCCTCGGCTTGAAGGACCGCACGGGGTGCATCTTCTGCACGTTCCCCGAGCGCGAGCCGGCGCAGTTCCGCGAGGACCTCGTCCTCGTCGCGCAGGCCCACGCGTTCGTCTGCTTGAACCGGTATCCGTTCGCGGCCGGCCACCTGCTCGTCTCCCCGCGAAGGCACGTCTCGAAGCTGACCGAGCTCTCGGACGACGAGTACGACGGCTTCATGCGCCTCGTGCGCGTCGCCGCGGCGCGGCTCGAGGAGAGCAGCAAGCCCGAAGGGATGAACGTCGGGATGAACCTCGGGCGTGCGGCCGGCGCGGGCATCGCGGACCACGTGCACGCGCACATCGTGCCGCGCTGGAGTGGCGACTCTAGCTTCATGCCGGTCATCGCCGAGACACGGGTGATGCCCGAGCACCTCGACGCGACGTGGCGCCGCCTGCGTCCGGTGTTCGACGACGTGCCCGGTGTGAAGGGGCCGCTGGCATGAGCCCGCGCGCGCAGCGCATCGTCTTTCTGTCGCTGAGCGCAGCGGTCGTGGTCGGGACCCTGGTCATCGCGCGTGACGTTCTGCTCCCGTTCGTGCTGGCCCTCGTGATCGCGTACGTCTTGACGCCGCTCGTCGCGTGGGCGGAAAAGAAGGGGCTGCGTCGCGCCGTCGCCATCGTGGCCGTCTACGTGGTGGTGCTGGGGACGCTCGGCACTGTCGTCCGTTTGGCTGCGCCGCGCATGGGGATGGAGCTCGCGACGCTGCGCCGCGAGCTGCCGCAGGTGGCCAAGCGGGCGCAGGCCGAGTGGGTGCCGGCGATGCAAGAGCGGCTGCGCGCCGTCGGCGTCATGCCGCCCGCCGCGGCGCCAAGCGAAGCGCACGCCCACGTCGCGGAGGACGCACCTGCCGTCGTCGCACGCCCGCAGCCGGACGGAAGCATCGCCATCGACGTCGGCAGCGGCTTCGTCGTGACGCCCAGCCGTCACGGCAGCTACCTCGTCGAACCGGCGCACGCATTGCGCGAAGAGCCGTTCGACGCCAACCGTGTCATCGGCGACGCGATCGGCAAGAGCTTCGCCTACGCCCAGAACAACGCGCTCGAGCTCGCGAAGATCGGCCGCGACATCGTCGCCGGCGTGAGCCGCGTCATCTTCATCTTCGGCATCACCCTCATGCTCGCGGCGTACATGATGCTCACGCGCGAGAGGATCGTCGGCTTTTTCGGCACGCTGATCCGACCGCGCCGTCGCGGCTCGTTCGAACGGCTACTGCAGAGGACGGACAAGGGACTGTCAGGCGTCGTCCGAGGGCAGCTCATCATCTGCCTCGTCAACGGCGCGCTCTCGGCGGTCGGTTTCGCGTTCATCGGTCTCAAGTATTGGCCGGTGATGGCGCTCGTCGCGACGGTGCTCTCGCTCATCCCGATCTTCGGCGCCATCGTGAGCGCGGTCCCCGCGGTCGCGCTCGGCCTTACCCAGTCGGTCACCGTCGCGGTGTTCGTCCTCGTTTGGATCGTCGGCATCCACCAGCTTGAGGCGAACTTCTTGAACCCCAAGATCATGGGTGACGCGGCGAAGATCCATCCGGTCCTCGTCATCTTCTCACTCCTCGTAGGCGAGCACTTCTTCCACACCGTTGGGGCGCTCCTGGCGGTTCCGTGCATGTCGATGGCGCAGAGCCTGTTCCTGCACTTTCGGCAGGTCGTTCACGAGTCGGACCCCGAGTTCGCGGAGGTTCTCCCTCCCGACAGCCTCAGGCCGCGCGATTTGCGCGGCGGGGCGCAATGAAGTAGACGGCAGCCCGTGGCCACGACGAAGAAAGCAAAGAAAAAGCCCCAGACCCAGGCCGAGGTCCAGAAGGAACTGCGCGAGTTGACGCAGGACCCGGCGGCGGCGGAGAAACCGCCGGTCGACCTCCGCTCGACCTACTTGCGGGTCGGAGGCGGCCTCGCGGTGGCGTGGTTACTGGCGGTGGGCGTCTGGTCGTGGAGCCGATCGCGGGTGCCGCTCGTCGTGATGGGTGTCCTCACCGTGGTAGTGGTCGTTGCGGGCGTGTGGCTGGTCCGCTACGTGAAGCGCTCGCAAGCGCTCGGCGCGCTCCTCCGCAACGCGGACACCGACGAAGGGCGCAAAGAGGCGCTCCAGAAGCTCGCGACCGACTACAAGAAGGATGACGCCCAGGCGGTCCTCGCGCGCGCGCAGCTCGAGATGCAGGAGGACCCGCGCAAGGCGCTGGCGACGCTCGAGTCGGTCGACGCCGACAAGGTACGAACGCCTGGGCTCGGCAGTCAACTCCGCGCGATGCGGGCGATGATCCACCTGACATTGGGTGAGACGGGCGAGGCTCGTGCGCTCGCGGAGAAGCTCGATCTGTCCAAGCAGCAGGACGCAAAGGCGCGAGCGATGTTCGCGACGGTGGCGAGCGAGGCGTGGGCCCGGACAGGGGAGGCCAAGAGGGCGGTGGAGACTCTGGAGCTCTTCAACCCGGACGACGCGGAGTACACCGAGCTTCGCCCGCAAATGTGGCGCGCGCGCGCGTTCGCGTATGCGGGCGCGAACGATGCGAAGGGCGCCGCACGCGCGCTGAAAAAGCTCGCTGACCTGAACCCGAACCTGCTCGGAATGTTTGTTGGGATGAAGAAGATTCACCCTTTGCTCGAGCGCGAGGCACGGCAGTTGGCGATGAAGATGGGCGCCATGCAGCGCAAGATGGTGCGGCAAAGGATGTAGGGGGCCATCGTGTGGCGCGTCCCAGGACAGCGGGCGGGACGGACGGACGGACGCTGCCGGCGGTTGGTCCGTGCGGAGGGAGTTGGCCCGTCGCGGGAGAGTGCGAAAAAGTCCTTAGCTAGCTAACGACTTTCAGCAGTCGCCACGCGGCGAGCGCGCGCGCATCGGAGTCTCGTGGGTTCGGCACACCTCGTGCTCTTCGACCCCCATGCACTTCCTCTCGTTCTCTCTCAAACGCACCCACCTCCGCACGCTCGCCCTCGTCCGGCCCTGGCTCCGTGGCTCGCGGATCACCCCGGCCCGCTACGACCTGCTCTACGCCCTCCGCCGGATGAACTGCAGCGTGGCTCAGTGCACGTTGCGTCGCGCGGTCGGGCTCGCGGCCGCCACGGTCAGCCGCACGCTGAAACGGCTCGAGGCGCTCGGTCTCATTCGGCGAGAGCCGACCATGCACGACCGTCGCATGAAGCTTGTCACCTTCACCGGGCGCGGCTTCGCTGAATTCGAGCGTGTCCGGCGCGATGTATTCTGGCCCGGCCACTTGACCATCGCCTACGCTTCCGCGCTCGGTCCGCAGTCGCGGCAGATTGGCGCGCGCCTTCGCCGTCTCAACGCGCTTCACGGGCAGATCGCCCGTTTCTTCGGCGACGGCGCGACGCTCCGCTACCCCATCCTACAGCGCGCCGGCTAGGCCCCTCAGCCGATCCCGACCAGGTTCGCGCGAGCTAGCGGCCGAAGCGCCACCTCCGGGAGCAGCTCGGCGAAGCTCACCACCGTCGCGTCCGGTAGCTCTGCGTCGATCAGCTTGCGCACGAACCTCCGGATGTCCGGTTGGGTCAATACGACCGCCCCGGTTCCGACGCCCCCCTCCTCGAGCGCTCGTCGTATCGAGGCGATCAAGTCGCGCGCCGCGGGCGGCGGCAGCGTGAGAAAGGCGCCGTTCGGCGTGCGCGTCACTGCGCGTCGAACGGTGTCCTCGATGACACCGTCGAGCAAGATGACGCCCAGCTGCGGCGCTCCGCGCGTCAAGCGGTAGGTGATCGCGCGGCGCATCTGCCCGCGAACGAACTCCGCGAGGTTCAGCGGGTCCTTCTCGATCGAGGCGACCGTCGCGAGGGACTCGAGGATCGCCTTCAAGTCGCGTACGGGGATTTGCTCTTCGAGGAGCCTGCGAAGCACGTCGGCCAGGAGCGTCAGCGTTACGGGCTTCGGAACGACATTTCGGACGGTCGCCGGCGCGAACTGCTCGAGCTCGTCGAGGAGGCGTTGAGTCTCGGCGAGGCCAAGAAAGTCCGCTGCGCGCGCGCGCAAGAGCGCGGCGGCGTGGTCGGCGACGAACGCGGGGACGTCCGCGTCGGAAAGATCCTTCGGTAGCGCCACGACGCGCGCCGGCACCTCGTGAAGCGACACGATCACATGGCGCGGCGGCAGAATCCCCAGCGGGGCCGCGCGAATACGCGGGGCGGGTAGAGGAACGCCAAGCTCCGCGAACAGCCGCTCGCGCAGCGCCAGCACGCGCGCGCGGATACCGTCGGTCTCGCCGTCGTGGCCGAGCCGGTCGAGCAGCGGCTCGAGTTCGCCGCTCACTTCGACGCTCCATGGCACGACGAGGGGCACGAACTGCGGCCCCTTTTTCTGCTGGGAGGGCGCCGGCTCGGTCTCCTGCCGTTGGCCCTCGCGCGCGAGCTGCCGCGATCGCGAGCGCGCCGCCCAGAAGAGGAGCCCGGCCAGAATCGCGAAGGGCCACGTCGGTAAGCCCGGCACCATCGCGAGGCCGAGGATGAACACCGATGCCACGCGCAGCGCGCGCGGAATTCCGAAGAGGTGCCGCGCGAGCTCCTCGCCGAGCGGTGTATCCGGCTCTTCGCTGGCCGTTCGCGTGACGAGCACACCGGCCGCAGTCGACAGGACGAGCGCCGGGATCTGGGAGACCAGGCCGTCGCCGATGGTGAGCAGACCATACCGCTTGAGGGCGTCCACGGCCGGCAGGCCGCGCTGGCCCACGCCGATTGCGAGCCCACCGAGGATGTTGATGACCGTGATGACGAGCGACGCGATGACGTCCCCCTTCACGAACTTCATCGCGCCGTCCATGGCCCCGTAGAACTGGCTCTCACGCGACAGTTGGCGACGCCGCCTTCGGGCCTCCACGCCGTCGATCGTCCCGGATCGCAGCTCGGCATCGATCGCCATCTGCTTGCCGGGCATTGCGTCGAGGACGAAGCGCGCCCCGACCTCGGCGACGCGCTCGGAGCCCTTCGCGATGACGATGAACTGAATGATCGTCAAGATGAGGAACACCACTGCGCCGACGACGTAGTTGCCCCGAACCACGAAATTGCCGAAGGCGTAGATGACCTGCCCCGCGTCCGCTTGCAGCAGGATGAGGCGCGTCGACGAGACGTTCAGCGCGAGGCGGAAGAGCGTTGTGAGCAGGAGGACCGTCGGGAACGTCGCGATCGCAAGCGCGTCGGGGACGTAGAGGACGACGAGCAGGACGGCGACCGCCATCGAGAGGTTCGTGGCGAGCAGTACGTCGAGCAGCCACGTCGGCAGCGGCACGATCAACATCGCGACGACGGATACGACGAGCACCGCGAGGACGATGTCGGCGCCGCCGAAGCCGGCGCCCCCTCCCGCGCGGCGGAGCAACCGCGCGGCCTGCGTCGGCCGTTTTCCCGCCTGAGGTGCGTTCACGGACTCGGACGGTAACCCAGCTCGTCGCCAAAAACTGCCGGGATTTGGCGCTTGCCTACACGAGGCTCACCGCGGGTCGCGCGGAGTTTCGCGGCGAGCGCTACCGGGACCAACTTACTCGTCCCGGGGCGCAAACTCTCGATTATGCTACGCGGTGAGGTCCGTGAGCACCCCCAACTCGACCCGGCCGCCCCGCGCCCGACCGATGCCGATGTCCTCGGAGCCGGCCCCGCCCCCGCTCCGGCGAACGGGCACGGGGCTGAGCGATCTGGGCCGCAAGCGTCAGACCAACGAGGACGCGTTCTACCTCGACGACCAGCTCGGGCTCTACGTCGTGGCGGATGGCATGGGCGGGCACGCGGCCGGCGAGGTCGCCAGCCAGGAGGCCGTCGAGACCGTCTTCGGCATGGTGAAGCGCGGCATCGCCAACCTCCACGAGCTCGAAGATCCGGTCCAGGAAGAAGACGTGCGCAACGCCTGCCGCCTCATGGAGAGCGCCGTTCAGGCCGCGACGTACATGGTTTTCTCGATGGCCGAGATGGACCGCGGCAAGAGCGGGATGGGGACGACCATCAGCGCAATGTTGGTGCTCGGCGAGTACGCCATCACCGCCCAGGTCGGCGACAGTCGCATCTACCGCATCCGCGGCGCCGAGGTCGAGCAGCTGACGGAGGACCACACCCTCATCGCGTGGCAGCTAAAGCAGGGGCTCATCACGCCGCAGGAGGCGAAGAAATCCCCTCACCGCAACGTCATCACGCGCGCCGTCGGCAACCGCGACTACGTCCAGGTCGACACCGGGCTCGTGCAGCTGTTCGCGGGCGATCGGTTTCTTCTTTGCTCGGATGGCCTCCACGGCTACCTGCGCGAGCTCGACATCTGTCCGATCGTCCGCCTGGGCGGCGACCACGCGGTGAAGCGCTTCATCGAGCTCGCGAACGAACGCGGCGGCAAGGACAACATCACCGCGATCCTCGTCGAAATCGATTGACGGCGGCCGCCCGCTGACCGCAGCGGGCGCGGCGCAGAACGTCGAATTGTCCCCTGAAAGTTGACCTGCGGGCGCCCGGCGGGTTACGTCCGGTGCGTAGACTTGGTGACGTTCTTGCCGCCGCCTTGGCGGACACGACGCGTGGGAGGGGGGACACACCCACGACCGCTTCGTCCTCAGAATTTCCGGCGAAACCTGCGTGGTCCGGATTTCTCATTCTCCCTTCCCGTGAGGTGCCGAGCATGAACAGTCGTCGCGTTGGGGTCTTGATGGGCGGGATGAGCGCGGAGCGTGAGGTGTCGCTGCGCACGGGCGA
>JAYVXL010000543.1:0-4865 GCA_043785185.1 Myxococcales bacterium | reverse complement strand
GGAGGGCGCGCGCGCGCTCGCCGAGGGGCTGCGCGAGAAGGTGGAGGCGAGCCGCTTCGTCTTCCAGGGCGAGCAGATCAACGTGACGATCTCGATCGGCGTCGCGGTCCTCCAGGACGTCGATCGCACCGCGCCCGATCTCATCAAGAACGCCGACACGAAGCTCTACGAAGCCAAGCGCGGCGGTCGAAACAAAGTCATCGCGTGACGGGCGCGGCCGCGGAGGGCGAAGGCGGCGGGCCGCGCATCGTCGTGCCGCCGCCGGGGCCGCGGTCGCGCGAGCTGGCGGCGCGGCTGTCGGCGGTGGAGTCGCCGGCGTTCGGCGCGCGCCGGGCGAGCCGAGAGGCGGCGAGCGGCGAGGACCACGCGCCGATCGTCTACGCCTCCGGCGAAGGCTCCCTATTGACCGACGTCGACGGCAACCGGTACGTGGACCTCACGTGCGGCTTCGGCGCGCTCGCGCTCGGGCACGCGCCGCCGGGGCCGACGCGCGCGGCGCTGGCGCAGGCCGGGCGCCTCTCGCTCGCGCTGGGCGACGTCTACGCGAGCGAGGCCAAGACGCAGCTCTGCGAGCGCCTCGCCGCGCTCTACCCGGAGCCCGGCGCGCGCGTGATGCTCGGCCTCTCCGGCGCCGACGCCGTGACCGCGGCGCTGAAGACATGCATGCTCGCGACGGGCCGGCCCGGCGTCGTCGCGTTCGAGGGCGGCTACCACGGCCTCTCGCACGGGCCGCTCGCGGCGTGCGGCTACAGCGAAGCCTTCCGCGCGCCGTTCGCCGCGCAGCTCGGCGGGCACGTACGCTTCGTCCCGTACCCTCAGCGCGACGCCGATCTCGATGCATGCAAACTGCACGTGACGCGCGCGCTCGCGGGCAAAGGCGTCGGCGCCGTCCTCGTCGAGCCGGTGCTCGGGCGCGGCGGGTGCGTCGTGCCGCCCGACGGATTCCTCGCCATGCTCCGCGCGGCGTGCGACGCGGCGGGCGCCCTGCTCGTCGCCGACGAAGTGTGGACCGGCCTTGGCCGCGCCGGAGCGCTCTCGCGCGCGCTCGCGTGCGGCGTGCGGCCCGACGTCTTCTGCTTCGGCAAGTCGCTCGGCGCCGGCTGGCCGGTGAGCGCGTGCGTCGGCAGCGCGCAGGTGATGGCGGCGTGGGGTGACCACGGCGGCACGGCGATCCACACGGCGACGCATTTCGGCGCGCCGCCCTCGTGCGCGGCGGCGCTCGCGTACCTGGACGCGCTCACCGGCGGCGCGCTCCCCGCGCGCGCCGCCCGCGTCGGCGACGCGTGGCGCGCCGCGCTCGCGGCGGCAGCGCGCGGCCACGGCGTCCACGACGTGCGCGGCGTCGGCCTGATGGTCGGCGTCGAGCTCGACGGCGGCGCGCCGCGCGCGCTCGCGACCGCGCGACGCCTGCTCGCCGCGGGATACATCGTCCTCACCGGCGGCACCCACGGCGACGTCCTCACGCTGACGCCCGCCCTCGACGCGCCCGAAGAGCTCCTCGCGGCCTTCGTCCCCGCGCTGGTGTCGGCGCTCTCGGCCTGAGGCGGGCGCGCTCGCTCGCTCCCCGAAACCCTGCTCTCGGGGCGAGCGGCCTCGGGTATTCTTGGCACGTGCACCCCGACGCCGAGAGCGACGCCCTCCACGGCCGCGCGCGCGCGTTCGTGCGCGCGTTCGAGGAGGGCGCGGCGATGCCGGAGCCGTTCGACCGGCTCGCGTGCGACCTGGCGCGCTTCCAGGCCGCGCGCGTGCCGGGCTACGCGAAGCTGTGCCGCGCGCGCGGGCTCGACCCCGCGTCGTTCGTCACGGCCGGCGACGCCCCCGCGGTCCCCACCGACGCGTTCAAGATGACGCGCATCGCGACCTTCCCCGAAGAGGCCGCGGCCGCGACGTTCCGCACCAGCGGTACGACGATCGGCGCGCGCGGCACCCACGCGATGCGCGACACCGCGACGTACGACGCGGCGGCGCTCGCGTTCGGCCGCTGGGCGCTCGCGACCGGCTTCCCCGCGCGCGTTCCGCTCCTCGTCCTCGGCCCGTCGCCGCGCGAGGCGCCCGACTCGTCGCTCACGCACATGATCGCGCTCTTCGCCGCGCAGCTCGGCGAACCGGCGAGCGAGCGCGAGACCTACTTCGTGCAAGGCGACGTGCTGGATCTCGCCCTGCTCGACGAACGCATCGTCCGCGTGATGGCGCGTGGCGACGCACCCGTTCTGCTGCTCGCGACGTCCTTCGCGCTCGTGCACCTCCTCGACGCGCTGGAGGGCGCGCCGTTCCGCCTCCCGAAGGGCAGCCGCGTGATGCAGACGGGTGGCTTCAAGGGCCGCTCGCGCGAGGTGTCCGGCGAGGCGCTGCGCGCGGACGTCGCCGCCGCGCTCCACGTCGAGCCGCGCGCGATCGTCGGCGAATACGGCATGACCGAGCTCTCGAGCCAGTTCTACGAGGCGACCATCGCGTCCGCGTCGGCGACGCCGTGGGTGTACGTCGAGCCGCCGTGGGCGCGCGTGGTGCCAGTCGATCCGGTGACGCTCGCGCCGGTGGCCGACGGCGAGGTCGGCGTCGCGCGGGTCGAGGATCTCATGAACGTCGACAGCGCCTTCGCTGTGCTCGCCGCCGATCGCGTGCGGCGCGTGGCCGGCGGCTTCGAGCTGCTCGGCAGGGCGCCCGGCGCGCCGCCGCGCGGGTGCTCCATCGCCGTCGACGAGATCCTCGGCCGATGAGCGCCGGTCGCTCCAGCGGCGCGCGCGCGCGCGACGTCCGCGCGCTGCTCGAGGCCGCGCGGCGAGTCGCGCGGCGCGCGGAGGCGGACGCGCCGGCGATCGCCGCCGCCACCGGGCTCTCGCGCGAAGGCGTGCTCCTCGCGCTGCGCGAGCACCTCGAGGTGGGCGCGACGCCGACCGAGCTCGCCGCGCTCGTCGCGCGCGCGCGGCCGCCCCAGCTCCAGCGGACCGAGGCGCCGCGCGTGCACGTCATCCTGTCGGCCAACGTCTTCACCGCCGCGCTTCGCGCGCTCGCCATCGCGCGCGCGGCCTCGCGCGACGTCACCGTTCGCCCGTCGCGCCGCGACCCGTGGCTCGCGCGCGCGCTCGTCGCCGAGCTCGGGTCGCCGGAGGTGCGCCTCGCCGAGGAGCTCGCGCCCGAGTCGCTCGAGGCCGGGGAGATCCACGTGTACGGGCGGGACGAGACCATCGAGGCGGTGCGCGGCGCCGCCCGCCCCGGGGTCCGCGTCGTCGGGCACGGCGCGGGGATGGGGCTCGCGTGGATCGGGCCGCAGGACGGCCTCGCCGCCGCCGCCGAGGCCCTCGCGCGTGACATCGTCCCGTTCGACCAGCGCGGTTGCCTGAGCCCGCGCGTCGCCATCGTGGCCGGCGGCGCGACGCGCGCGTCGGTGTTCGCCGAGGAGCTCGGCATGCGCCTCGCCGCGTGGGAAGCCCGGGTGCCAAGCGGAGCGCTGACCGACGACGAGGCCGAGGCGCGCGCGCGGTGGCTCGAGACGATGACGCTCGCCGGCGAGGTCATGACGGGGCCGGCCCACGCGATCGCGGTCGCCGCGCCGGAGTCGCCGCTCGTCGTACCGCCGCCGGGCCGCCACCTGCACGTCGCGCCGGCGAGGGACGTCGCGGCGGCCCTCGCGGTCGTCATCCCCCTCGTGCCCGCGCTCGTCGCCGTCGGCTCGAACGATCCGGCCGCGCGCCTCTTCTCGCCGCGCCACGCCCGCCTGTCGCGGCTCGGCCTCATGCAGCGCCCGCCGCTCGACGGCCCGGTCGACGGTCGCAGCGAGGAGCGCTAACGTTAGGCAGCCTGAATAGGCACATCCCGTAGAGATCATGCCTGCGAGATCGGCTTGACCGGTCTCGGTGTTAGTCTCGACGAGCCTCTCAGCCCTTGAACGTCGAGCCGCCGAAATCGCCAAACGGCTCGTCCCGCTCGCGCACCGCCGTCTTGAAGCCGACCTCCGCCGCGCGCGCCTGGAACGCGAAGCCCTCCCGCGTGTGCCGCGCGACGCCGTCGAACAGGGTCCCCAGCATCTGCGTCTGCGCGAGCCCTTGCGCGTGGACCATCTGATTTAGCATCAGCTTGTGCATGACGAGCTGGTTCACGGGCACGCGGGCGATGCGCTCGAGCAGCGCCTCGGTGCGCGCGTCCAAATCGCCGGCGGGCGGCGCCTCGATGGCGAGCCCCCACTCCTTGGCCTCCTTGCCTGAGAGGCAGTCGCCGGTGAAGAGCAGCCGCTTGGCCTTCTCGAGCCCGACGCGGTAGCCCCACAGCGCCGTCGTCGGTACGCCCCAGACGCGCGCAGGCGGGTAGCCGATCTTCGCGTCGTCGGCGATGACGAGCAGATCCGAGCACAGCGCCATGTCCGTGCCGCCGGCGACGCAGAACCCGTGCACTTTACAAACCACCGGTTTTTCTGCATGAAACAGCGACATGAAGCCGCGCACGTTGCGGCTCATCATCGCGTAGTCGACGGTCGGGTCCCACGTCCCCGCCGGATCGTGGTTCTGGAACTGCACGAGCGGATCGAGCAGCGAGCCCGGCGCCGCCGCGCCCGGCGGCTCGTTCGCGAGGCGCGCCTCCGCGCTCTCGACGAGATCGTATCCGCCGCAGAACCCCTTGCCGGCGCCGGACAGGCAGAGCACGTGCACGCGCGGGTCGAGGCAAGCCTCCTCGACGCACGCGGCGAGCTCGCGGGGCATCTCCATGGTGATGCCGTTGCCGCGCGCGGGGCGGTTGAGCATGATGCGGGCGACGCGGCCGGTGACGGCGTAGGTGAGGGTCTTGTGGGGCATGCGCCGAGGGTAGCCGAGCCCTCAGCCGGCGGCGTCGGCGTCGGTGGCCGCGTCGGCGCCGGCGTCCGCGTCCGCGTC
>JAYVXL010000542.1:0-15061 GCA_043785185.1 Myxococcales bacterium | reverse complement strand
TGGTCGCCGCGCTGCGCGACGCGGCGCTGGCCGGCGGCATCGCCGGCTTCAACGAGGACAAGTTCACCGCCGGCGAGACGCGCGCGGACGCGGTCGTGTCCGCCGCCCGCACGGTGCCGATGATGTCGCCGCGGCGGTTCGTGCTCGTGCGCAGCGCCGAGCGGTGGGACGGCGCGAGCGAGAGCGACGGGTCACCGCTCGATCAGATCGCCGCGTACGCCGAGGCCGCGATCGACTCGACGTGCATGGTGCTCGTCTTCGAGAAGATCGACGGCCGCCGAAAGCTCGTTCAACAGGCCAAGAAGAAGGGCTTCCTCGTCGAGTGCGAGGTGCTCGGCCGCCACGCGCTCCCCGGCTGGATCGTCGAGCGCTGCGCGACGCTGGGACACGCGATCGATCGCGACACCGCCGATCTGCTCGCCGAGATCGCCGGCCCCGAGCTCGCGTACGTGAACGACGCGCTCGAGCGCCTCAGCCTCTTCGTCGGCGCCGGCAAGGCGATCGGTGAGGACGCCGTGAACGAGTGCGTCGCGCGCGTCCGCACCGCCGACACGTGGGCGCTCGTCGACGCCGTCGGCGCGCGCGATCTCGGCAAGGCGCTGCGCATGCTCGCCGACGCGTACGATCCGCGCGACCGCGGCCTCCCGATGCTCGGCGCGCTCGCGTGGTCGATTCGCCAGCTCGCGAAGTTTCAGGCCGCGCACGGCGCCGGCGCGACCGCCCAGGAAGCGGCGAAGAAGGCCGGCGTTTTCCAGCCGCACCGCGCGCGCGAGCTGGAGCAGAAGGCCAAGGGGCTCAAGCCCAAGGACCTGGAGCGCTGGCTGCTCGTCCTCGCCGAGACGGATCTGGCGCTGAAAGGCTCGCGCCGCCCCGCGGACGCGATCCTCGAAGACGCGCTCACCAAGCTCTGTCGCCGGGCTTAGCTCGAAAAAGAGCTCAAGCCGCCGTGGACGCGGCCGTTCCCATCGCCGTGGGCGCCCTACTGATGACGACGCAGCCGACGGAGGTCCCCGTCACGGCGTGGCGAAACGTGGGTCTCTTGACCGTCACAACCGGACCGAGCGCGGGCCGCGTCGTGTGCTTGCCGATGACCGGCGAGGCGACGCTGGGCCGCGACGACGGCTGCACCTGCGCCTTCGCCCACGCGGGCCTCTCGCGCCTTCACGCGCGCGTGTTCGCCTCCCCTGGCGCGTACGCCATCGAGGACGCGGGCTCGCTGAACGGCACCTTCGTGAACGACGCGCGGACGAGCGGCCGTGTGCCGCTGCGGCACGGCGACCGCCTCCAGCTCGGCGGCGAGATGACGCTGTCGTTCAGCCTGGTGACGAAGGAGGAAGGGGCGGCGCTCACCGCCGTCTACCAAGCGTCGACGAGCGACGGGCTGACGGGCCTCTGCAACCGACGGCACGTCGACGAGCGTCTCGCGGCCGAGGTCGCGTTCGCGCGGCGCCACGACGCACCGCTCGCGATCGCTATGGTCGACATCGACTTCTTCAAACGCGTGAACGACACGTACGGTCACCCGGCGGGCGACGCGGTCCTGCGCGCCGTCGCCCGGACGCTCGCGTGCACCGTGCGCACCGAGGACGTCGTCGGCCGGTACGGCGGCGAGGAGTTCCTCGTCATCCTCCGCGGGCAGCCGCTCGACGCGGCGATGATCGCGGCAGGGCGGCTGCGGTGGGCGGTGGAGGCGACGCCGATCGCCGTGCCCGCCGGCCCGGCCCTGCGCGTCACCGCGAGCGTCGGCGTCGCGACCCTCGCGTGTTGCGCCGCGGCGGACGTCGCGTCGCTCGTGCAGCGCGCCGACGCGCGCCTCTACGCGGCGAAGAACGGCGGCCGCAACCGCGTGCACGGCACGGGCTGAGCGCGCGCCGTCATTTCGCGATGACACGCGCCAGGGCGAGCGCGTGCCGGACGCGCTCGACGTCGAGACCGGCGCGTGCCGCGATCTCGGGGGGCGTCGGCGCCCTTCCCGTCTCGAGCCTAAGCGCGCGGGCGATGGCGAGGACCGTCTGCAGGACCGCCTCGCCGCCGCCGCCGCTCGGGCCTTCGACCTTCCGGCCGGCCCCCTCGATCGCCAGAAAAATAGACTCGATTTCGTCCTGCGAAACGGCGAGGACGCCGAGCGCGAGGCCAATGGCGTCGAGCGAGATCCCCTCCCCCTTGGCCGCGCGGGCCAGCAGCCCCTCCGCCACGCCACGCAGCTCGGGCCGGAGACTCTGCAGCGCGCTCTTCACCCCCCCAATCCTACGCGACCCCTCGCCGGCGCGCGATTGAGACCCACGACGACTCGGGAAAACTGCTATGCGGACCCCTTCCGTTCTTTCGTTGGAGGTCCTCATGCGCGGTTATCTGCTCTCCGTTCTCGTCGCGTCGTCGTTCGTCGGTGGGGCTGCTGCGCTCGCAGCGGGCTGCGGGGGTAGCGACGCGTCGCCATCGGGCGCGCCGGACGGCTCGACGAGCAGCAGCGGCAGCAGCGGAGCCAGCGGTGGCAGCAGCAGCGGTGGCAGCAGCGGCGGTGGCAGCAGCGGCGGTGGCAGCAGCAGCGGTGGCAGCAGCAGCGGCGACGCGGCGCTTCCGCCCTTCGACGCGGGCGTGGCGCCGACGGGCACGAGGGTCCGCGCGGGCCTCGTCACCCTCCCCGGCGAGAACCCCATCACGACCGACGGCTACGTCGTCTACATGGACAACGCCGACAAGAACATGAAGGTCGTGTCCCTGACGCCCCCCGACGGCGGCGCCGCGACGCCGGTGACCGTCGCGCAGTTCAACGCGAACGCGTTCGTCAGCGTGGTCGGCGCCTCCATCCTCGTGTGGCCGTCGCCGGGGGCGAAGCTGCCGGTGAGCCCACTCTACGCGTGGTCGGCGGCGAAGGGCCCCGTGACGATCGACAGCAACGCGCTCGTCGGCGCGGGCGGGCTCAGCGCCGACGGCTCGAAGATTGCGTTCGTCAGCACGCCCGGCAACGCCCGCGCAGGCACCATCGTCGTCGCGAACATCGACGGCACGGGCCGCCAGGTGATCGAGACGGACGTTCCCACGCTCTCGAACCTCAACCTCGCCGGCTGCGGCGTCACCGTGTCCTTCCCCGGCGGGAAGTCCGACAAGGTCGCCGCGGCGTGGTGCCCGGCCGGCTCCACGACGCAGACGATCACGGTGCACACGGTCGCCAATGCCACCAACCTCGACGTCGCGACGGGCATTGCGCCGAACTCGTTCGCGTCATTCGTGTCCGACCCGGCGGGCTCCAAGCTCCTCACCGTCTTCGCCAACCCCGACGGCGGCGTCTCCTCCATCGCGGTCGTGCCGACCGCCGGCGGGCAGACGACGAAGATCGAGGACGGCGACATCGCCGCGTTCTTCACGAGCACGACCGTCCACTACCTGGCGGGCACGTCGTACAAGTCCTCCCCGGCGGTGAACCCCTCGCCCAAGGCGCTCGCGACGGTGACCGGCCTGAACGGCATCTACCCGACGCTCCTGCCGCCGGATCAGGCGCACGTGCTGCTCTTCACCGCGCAGAACTCGACGACGAACGGCACCGATCTGCTCCTGGTCGACACGACCACCGCCGGCCAGACGCCGAAGACGCTGCAAGCCACCCCCACCGGCGCGCTCTACGGCGACGCGTGGACCGCCGACAGCTCGCGCGTCCTGTTCGTCGACGGCATCCAGCTGATCGGCGGCGGCCTCGTCGGCACGCTGCGCGCGGCGCCGGTCGCGACCGGCGTCCCGACCAAGGTCGCCGACAACGTCTGGATCACCTGGGCGCTCGGCGGGTCGAAGATCACCTACGGCGACAACTCCGCGAACATCGACGGCGCGGCGAACTTCCGCACGGACATCCGGACGCTCGATCTCGCCGCGGCCGGCGCGGTGGCCAAGCTCATCGTGAACCAGGCCGACGCGAACTACTACGTGACGCCGGACAAGACCAAGATCGTCTACGCGTACGAGGCCGATCCGGCGTCCGCCTCGCCGCTCAACGGCCTCTGGGTCGCTCCGGTCCCCTGAGCCGGCGACGCGCCCGCGACGCCGGTTTCTTGGCCCCCCAGGTGCGCGTTGGGTAGTCCCGACGCATGAGCACTCTACGCATCGCCTCGCTCGCTGCCTGCGCCGTTCTCGTGACCCTCGCCGGCTGCGCCAAGCCGCGCGCGAACTCCGTCGTGGAGATGACCTCCGCGCGGACGATCCGGCCCGCCCACGAGGTCGACGTCGGCGACGACATCCGCCGCGCGTGCAAGATCGAGGAGCCGCAGCGGACCCCGAAGTTCGACTTCGACTCGTCGGACCTCACGCCCGCCGATCGCGACGTCCTGGCGCAGGTCGCCCGGTGCCTCATCGAGGGGCCGCTCAAGGGCCGCCGCGTCGACCTCGTCGGCCGCGCCGACCCGCGCGGCGAGACGGAGTACAACATGGGGCTCGGCGGCGAGCGCTCGGCGGCCGTCGAGCAGTACTTGACGGCGCTCGGCGTCGACCCGGACCAGATGAGCACGACCTCGCGCGGCGAGCTCGACGCAAAGGGCAGCGACGAGGAGAGCTGGCAGGCCGACCGCCGCGTCGACATGCGCCTCCGCGACACGGCGCCGAAGTCCGTCTCCGTCAACCCGTAGTCGGCGGCGCGCGGCGCGGGTTCACGACGAGGAGGCCCACGGCGGCGAGCCCCGCGCACGCGGCGCTCGCCCCGAAGGCGACGTGCGAGAGCCCCCGCCCGTACAGCGCGCCGAAGAGCGCGTTGGCAGGGAGAACGGCGATGCCGGTGACGGCGTGCAGCGCCCCGAACGCGCGGCCGCGCGCCTCCTTGGGCGCGAGGTCGGCGACGATCGCCTTCTCGGCGCCCTCGGCGAGCCCGTAATAGAGGCCGTAAAATAGGATGAGCGCCCACGTCACCGCGACCGACTTGGTGAGCGGGAACGCCAAGTACGCGACGGCGTAGACCAGCCACGCGAACGTGAGCGTCCGCGCGCGCCCGATGCGATCGGCGAGGCGGCCGCCCGGCAGGTTCGTGAGCGACTTGGTCAGGTTGAGCGAGAGCCACACGATCGGCAGCCACGCGGCGTCGAGGCCGAGATCGTTGATGCGCAGGAGCAAAAACGAGTCGGCCGACGCGCCGAGCGTGAAGAGCGCGACGAGGGCGAGGTAGCGACGGAGCGGCGCGGGGAGCGGCGGCGCGGGCGTCGTCGCGGTCGGGGTCGTGGTCGGTGGCGCGGTCGCCGGTTCGCTCACGCCGAAGACGAGCGTGGCGAGCGCGAACAGGCCCGGCACGATCGCCCACGCGAACACCGTCCGCAGCGGCAGCTCGAAGACGCGCGTGAGCGTGAACGCGACGAGCGGCCCGAGGACGGCGCCCGCGTTGTCCATCATCTGCTGGTAACCGAACGCCGCGGCGCGCGCGTCCTCGTGCACCGCGCCGGTGATGAGCGCGTCGCGCGGCGCCGAGCGGATGCCCTTTCCAAAGCGGTCCACCGTCCGGACGAGCACGACGTGCCACGGCGCCGTCGCGAGCGCGAGCAGAGGCCGCACGAACGTCGCGAGGGTGTAGCCGGCGACGACGAACGGCTTCTTGCGCGCGAACGCGTCGCTGCGCACGCCGGCCTGCCACTTCACGAGCGCGCCGATGCTCTCGGCGATGCCCTCGACGAGGCCCAGCGCCGCGCCGCCGGCCCCGAGCTCCTTCAAGAGCGCTGGCAGCAGCGGATAGATGAGGTCGGTCGCCGCGTCGGTAAAGAACGACACCCACCCGAGCGCGCGGACGAGCTTCGGCAGCGGCGCGCGCGGTGGGCGTGGAGATTGGGGCATTTCCTGCGGCGACTATACGAATTTTCCCGAGGACTTGCAGCAGCTACCGGGACATGTCAAGTCCTGGTCTTCGCGCGAATGCGCCTTACGTTCAGAACCAGGTGACGGCGCACGTCATCCATCTAATCGGTAGCTTTCGAATCACGGAAGAAACGGAGAACATTGAGATGCACGTCCCCCACGGGGTGATCCGGCCTCACCGCGCCATTCTCGTTGCGTCGGCGCAAATCCCAACGCGCCACGGCCCCTTCGAAACCCACGTTTTCCACGCCCAAGAGGATGGCGGCACCAAAGAGCACGTCGCGCTCGTCTACGGCGAGATCCGCGGCAAGGCCGACGTGCCCATCCGCATCCACTCGGAGTGCATCACGAGCGAGGTCTTCGGGTCGCTCAAGTGCGACTGCAAAGACCAGCTCGACGCCGCGATGGGAGAGGTGGCGACGCGCGGCGCCGGCGCGGTGCTTTACCTTCGGCAAGAGGGTCGCGGCATCGGCCTGGCGAACAAGATCCGCGCGTACGCGCTGCAGTCGAAGGGGGCCGACACCGTCGACGCGAATCGCCTGCTGGGCCTACCCGACGACGCGCGCCGCTACGACGTCGCGCGCGACATGCTCGAGGCGTTCGACGTGAAGAGCGTCCGGCTGATCACGAACAACCCCGAAAAAGTCTGCGCGCTCGCGGCGCTCGGTGTCGTGGTGAGCGGCCGGCTGCCCGCGATCGTGCCGGCGAACCCGCACTCGCTCGGCTACCTCCAGGCCAAGCGCGCGCGCATGGCGCACGCGCTGCCACTGCCCGAGGCGTTCGACACGGATTTGCCGCTCGCGTCGGGCGACGCGGAGTAGCGGCAGGCAGTCTCTAGTGGGGGCGTGGGCGTGAGCGTAGACGAGGGCGCGCGCGCGAGGTGGTGGGGGAAGCGCGCGCTCGTCGTCGGCGTCCTCGCGCTGCTCCTGCTGGCGTGGCGCTTCGGCGTGCTCGCCCAGTTCGCCGACCCGGCGCGCGCGCGCCAGACGCTCGTGGACCTCGGCCCGTGGGGCTACCTCGCGTTCGTCGCGGCGTACGCGGCGCTGCAGCCGTTCGGCGTCCCCGGCACCGTCTTCGTCCTGGCGGCCCCGCTCATCTGGCCGTGGCCGACGGCGTTCGGCTTGTCGATGGTGGGGACGATGGCGGCCAGCGTCGTGGGCTTCTCGTTCGCGCGCTTCGTCGCGCGCGAATGGCTGGCGAAGCGCATCCCCGCGCGCTTTCGCAAGTACGACGACGCGCTCGCCGCGCGCGCGTTCCGCACGGTGTTCCTCCTTCGCCTGATTTTCTGGATGCCGCCGCTCTTGCACGCGTTCTTCGGCGTCTCGAAGGTGCGCTTCTCGACGCACTTCTGGGGCTCGGCGCTCGCGTACGTGCCCATCCTGCTGGCGGTGAGCTACTTCGGCGAGAAGCTCCTGGACGCGATGCGCGCCGCGCCGGCGGGCGCGTGGCTGGCGCTCGCCGCGTCGATCGCGCTCGCCGTCGCCATCACCCTCGCGGCCCGGCGCGCCCGCGCTCGGCGTGCAACCTGACGGGCGAGTAGACCGCGCGCTCAGCTCGGCGCGCCGAGCTTTTGCGTGCGCGCGAAGCCGCTGTCCAGGTCGGTGATCGTGATCTCGACCATCCCGTGGGCGTCGACGGCGTAGCGCTCCTCGACGACCGGGCCTTCCTGCTCCAGTCGGCGCACCTTCACGCCGGCGAGATCGACGCCGCCCTCGCGCAGCTTCGGATCGAACGGAAAGAGCACGTCGATGAGCGGCGCGAGGTCTCCGCGCGGGTTGCCATCGCCGTCGAACTCCGCGCACTCGAAGAACCGAAAGTGCCCGACGTCGTGCGCCGCGCGGTAGCGGCGCTTCACGGTGACCGGCGGATCGCCGGGCCCTGGTAGCGCCATCTCGCGCGTGAAGATCGGGTCGTAGCTCGCCTTCTCGCCGCCCTGCGCTTCGCGGAAGACGCCGAAGTTGCGCGAGAAGCGATCCTCGAGCTCGAAGCCGGCCTCCGCGTCGCTCGCGATGGCGAGGCCGATGCACACCGACGCGTGCGGGTACGGTGAGCGGTGGACGCGACGGCCGAAGCGCGCGCGGAGGACGCGGCCGACGACCGGCAGCGCGCTCGCGCCGCCGACGACGTAGAGGCCCGCGACGTCCGAGGCGAGCGCGTCGTCGCCGTCGCCGGCGGGGTCGTGGCCAGCGTCCGCGCCTTCGCGCTCGCGCTCGAGGACGGCGCGCAACACGTCCATCGTCCGCTCGACGAGCGGCGCGCACGCGTCGTAGTAGTCGCTGACGGCGAGCGTGAGCTCGCCGGCGGGTGCCGCGTCGCCGAGGCACGCGTCGAGGTCGAGCGTGATCTTGCGCGAGCTGGCGTTGAGCCCCTCCTTCGCGTCGCGGCAGCAATCGAGCAGGCGCCCGAGCGCGTGCGGCGCGAGCGCCTCGAGATCCCAACCGAGCTCACGCGCGGCGAGGTCCGCGAGCGCGCGGTCGAAGTCGTCTCCCCCGAGCGCCGCGAGGCCGGCCGTCAGCACGACGTCGTGGCGCGTCCCGCTCATACGGACGAGCGAGGCGTCGAACGTGCCGCCGCCGAGGTCGTAGACGAGGACGTGCTCGCGGCGCGACGAGATCGTTCGCGCGTGGCGGTGCGCGTACTCGAAGCCCGCGGCGGACGGCTCGTTCAGGAGCGCGCGCACGTGGAAGCCGGCGCGGCGAAACGACTCGAGCGTCACGAACCGCTGCGTGCAGAACGCGTTCGCGGGCGTGGCGACGACGGCCTCGAGCGAGGCCTTGCTGCGAAGAGCCCGAGGCAGGTTCGACCGCGTGCGCAGCGCGTCGGCGAACGCGGCGATGAAGCGCTGGACGAGCTCCGCCACCGGCAGGCGCGCGCCGCCGACCTTGACCGTGCCGCTCGACGTGACGTCGCGACCGCCGAGCAGGCGCTTGAAAGAGCGGACGCGCGAGTACGACGGGTCCCCCGTCACGGCGAGCGCGTCGAAGCCGAAGCGCAGCTCGCCGCCCCGCTCGGCGACGACCGACGGGAACCACTCGACGGCGTCACCGTCGGGGCCCTCGAAGCTGACGACGGGGTAGTTCCCGCGGTCCGCCCATGCGACCACCGTGCGCGTCGTCCCGAAGTCGATTCCCAGCCCCACGGCGGTGCAGAGTTACGCGAGCGCGCGGCCGCCGGCAACCCCCGCGCGCCGCGGCCCTTCGCCCTTTGCGCCTTCCCCTCACCGCGCACTCGTACTAGCGATTGAAGAAGATGCGCATCGCCCTCACGCACAACCTCCGCATGAACGACTCGGAAGAGGAGGCGGAGTTCGACTCCCCCGAGACGATCGCCACGATCGCCCGCGTCCTCGAGAAGGCCGGCCACCACGTCGAGACGATCGACGTGACCGGCCCGGCGTCGCGCCTCGTCGCGCACCTCGAGGCGTTCCAGCCGGACATCGTGTTCAACACGGCGGAGGGGCGGCGCGGCAAGATGCGCCGCGGCTTCTACCCGGCGCTCTTCGAGGAGCTCGGCCTCCCGTACACCGGCAGCGACCCGTACTGCCTCTGCGTCACGCTCGACAAGGCGATGACGAAGAAGATCCTGAGCGGCTTCGGCGTCCGCAGCCCGAGCGGCCGGTTCCTCACGAAGGCGAGCCTGAGGAGCGGCGGCCTCGACGAGCTGCATTTCCCGGTGATCGTGAAGCCGAACTTCGAAGGCTCGAGCAAGGGCATCTCGCAGGCGAGCGTCGCGGCAGACCCGCAAGAGCTCGCGCGCGTCCTCGAGGACCTGCTCGGCCGCTACCCCGACGGCGTCCTCGTCGAGCGCTTCGTCCCGGGCGTCGACGTCCGCGTCGTGCGGGTGGACGGCCTGCCGGCGATGCCGCCGATCGAGACGGCGGTGGACCCGTCGTACGAGCGCAAGTGGAACATCTTCGACTTCACCCTCGCCCACGAGAAGCAGTCGCTCGTGACGTTCAAGGTCGCGACCGGCCTATCGCCGCGCGTGCTCGAGCGCCTGCGCGAGACGAGCGATCGCGCGTTCTCCGCCCTCGGCTTCCACGACGTCGCCGCGCTCGACTTCCGCGTCGGCCCCGACGGCGAAGTCACGTTCCTCTCCTCGACGGCCATCCCGAGCTTCGAGCCGGGGACGCCGCTGCTCGCCGCGACCGCGGCCGTCGGCATGGACCACGACCAGACGGTCCTCGCCGTCCTCCGCGCCGCGGCGCAGCGCGTCGGCCTCGCCGCGCGCCTCGAGGGCGGCAAGCCGCGCCCACGCTCGAGGAAGACGCAGCTCACCGTCGGCTTCGCGTTCAACATGAAGCGCATCGACTCGCACGACGGCGACGATCGCGAGGCCGAGTACGACTCACCGAAGACCATCGACGCCATCTCGAAGGCGATCGAGAGCTTCGGCCACGTGGTGGTGCCGCTCGAGGCGAACCAGGATTTCCCGCGCGTCCTGATGAGCAGCAACGTGGACGTCGTCTTCAACATCGCCGAGGGCATCAGCGGGCGCAACCGCGAGGCGCAGGTGCCGAACCTGTGCGAGCTGCTCGGCGTGCCGTACACCGGGAGCGACTCGGCGACGCTGAGCATCTGCCTCGACAAAGCGCTCACGAAGAAGATTCTCCACGACGTCGACACGCCGGAGTTCCAGGTCCTCGTCACGGGTCGGGAGAAGCTCCGCGCCTTCAAGTACCCCGTCATCGTGAAGCCGAACCAGGAGGGCACGAGCAAGGGCATCTCGCAGAAGAGCGTCTGCGACGACGAGGCGCAGGTGCGCGAGGTCGCGCGCGAGCTCATCGAGCGCTACGGCCAACCGGCGCTCGTCGAGGAGTACATCTTCGGCCGCGAGTTCACCGTCGGCCTCCTCGGCGAGAAGCGCCCGCGCGTGCTGCCGCCGATGGAGGTCGTGTTCCTGAAGAACCACGCGCGACCCGTCTACGACTACGAGTGCAAGCAGGACTGGGAGAGCCACGTCAAATACGACGTCCCCGCGAACCTGACGAAGGACGAGCTGCGCGCGATCGAGAAGGTATGCCGGACGACGTTCATGACGCTCGGCTGTCGGGACGTCGCGCGCATCGATCTGCGTGTGACGCCCGAAGGGCGCATCTACGTCATCGAGGTAAACCCCCTGCCGGGGCTGACGCCGGACTACAGCGACCTATGCCTCATCGCGAACGGCGCGAAGATCGCGTACCGCACGCTCATCGGAGAGGTGCTCTCCGGGGCCATCAAGCGCTGGCGCGAGCGGCAAGCGCTCCGCGAGACGCGCGAGCCCGCCACGGCGACGCCGGGCGCCGATGGCAGCACGCCCCACCTGCCCGCCGCCGCCGGCAGCGCAGCCGCGGGGCAGGCAACGACAGCCACGCCGGCCACGCCGGCCCCGCCGGAGACCCCGACCGGCGGCGCCCTCCTCAGCAATTGAGACGCGGGGAATTCCCCGGAATCGGGTAGCCTCCGGCCGACAATGCGACGCGGCTCGTCCCTTCTCGCCCTGCTCCTCCCGCCGGTCATCTGCGGCGTCATCTGCGGCGCCATCCCCGCCGTCGCCCACGCCCAGACTCTGCCGGGGTTCGACGCGCGCACGTGGCGCCCGTCGACCGACCCGATGGCGGGCCTCGTCCTCGAGCCCGTGGCGACGCCGGGCGGCGGCAACTGGGGGGTCGGCGCGCTCGTCTCGTACACGCACCACCCGCTGACCCTCCGCGACGCGCAGACGGGGAGCGTCGCGTTCAGGCCGGTGGAGCTCGGGCTGGGGCTCGACCTCGTCGCGTCGCTCGGCCTCGGCCCGCGCGCGGCGCTCGGCCTCTCCGTCCCGACGATGCTGTACCAGACCGGGTCCACCAATCTGCCCCCCGAGGTCCACGCCTCCGGCGCGGCGCCGACGACCGCGATCGGCGATCTGGGCGTGCACGGCAAGGTCGCCATCCTCGACAACTCCGGCGGCGGCTTCGGTCTCGCGGGGCTGGCGACCGTGACGCTGCCCACGGGCGACAAGGCGAGCTTCCTCGGCGACGGCTCGCTGACCGCGACGGCGCGGGTGCTTGCAGAGTACACGCTCATCATCGCCTCGGCGCAGGCGAGCGTCGGCTACACCGCGCGCACGGCGACGCGCGACTGGCCCGATCCGAGCGTGGGCGGCTTCACGTTCGGCGACACGATCCCGTTCAGCGCGGGCCTCTCGATCAAGCCCGGCATCCTCAAGATCGACAGCGAGAACCGCCAGCGCTGGGATGTGTCGGTGCACGGCTGGCTGCCGGCGACGCCGGTGGGGCCGTTCGGCGCCGGCCGCCCGGGCAGCTCCAAGGAGACGCCGGTGCTCCTGAACGTCAGCGATCGCTGGGCGCTCGGGCACGGGCGCGACTTTTACGTCACGTTCGGCGCGGATTTCGGGCTCTCCGACGCGGTCGGCGTGCCGGCGTTCCGCGCCGTCGCGGGCCTCGGCTGGGCGCCGCGCGAGCACGACATGGACCACGACGGCGTCCCCGACGACGTCGACCAGTGCCCCGACGTGCCGGAGGATCGCGACGGCTTCGAGGACGCCGACGGCTGCCCCGAGATCGACGACGACGACGACGGCATCCTCGACAAAGAGGACGCGTGCCCGCGCGTGAAGGGCGTCCCGAGCAACGACCCGAAGAAGAACGGCTGCCCGGCGGGAGACACCGACGGCGACGGCGTACCCGACGACGTCGACGCGTGCAAGACCGAGAAGGGCCCGCACTCCGACGATCCGAAGCGCAACGGCTGCCCGGCGCACGATCGCGACGAGGACGGCATCTTCGACGACATGGACAAGTGCCCGGACCAGGCCGAGGACAAGGACGGCTTCGAGGACGAAGACGGCTGCCCCGATCCGGACAACGACGCCGACGGGATCGGCGACAAGACCGACGCGTGCCCGAACGTCGCCGGCGAGCCGTCGACCGATCCCGCCAAGAACGGCTGCCCGAACCTCGACAAGGACGGCGACACTTACGACAACGACAAGGACCAGTGCCCGAACGACGCCGAGGTCTTCAACGGCGTAAAGGACGACGACGGGTGCCCGGACGACGGCGGAAAGCCGCTCGTCGTGCTCGATCCGAAGGATCCGAAGCTCACGGTCAAGCTCGCGACGCCGCTCAAGCTCGCCGGCACGCCGGACGCGCCCGAGGTCGATGCCTCGAGCACGATGACGCTGCGCGCGCTCGCGCTCGAGCTTCATCGGCACCGCGAGTGGACGCTCGCGGTCGGGGCCAAGCCGCAGGGCCCCGCCGCGGGGGCGGACCAGGCCGCCCTCGCGCGCGCGTTCGCGGTCGTGCACGCGCTCGCGGCGCTGTCGCATCGCGACGGCATCGCCGAGACGGTCGGCTGGGACGCGGTGAAGGCGCACCCGAACGACGGTGCGCTCGGACTCATGGTGCTCGTCGCGCCGGCGCCGCCGGTCGGAAGCACGCCGGCCAAGCCCACGCCGCTGCCGCACGCGCCGCCGCCCTTACCGGCCCCGAAGACGCCGTGACGCGCGCGGCGCTCGCCCGCGCGTCGCGCGTCGCGCTGCTGGCTCTTCTGGCCTTGCAGGTGCTGACGCCTCGCGCGGCGGGGGCGCAGCAGCCGGGGACGTCGCCGCGCTTCGCTCGGCCGCCGCCCACGCCGCCGCCGCGGACACCGTCGCCGCCGCTCACCGTCGCGGTGCCGGTCGGTCCGACGAAGGAGCTGCGCGCGCACTTCGGCCTCGACATGGCGGCGCGGCTGCTCCGGTCGAGCGACGCCGACGAGCGGCTGCGCGGCCTCGAGCGCGCGGCCGAGATCGGCTCGCCGCAGGCGCTCGCGCTGCTCGGCGCGGCGCTGGACGCGCAGGCCGGCGCGCTCGGCGCGGCGCGGCTCGATCCGCGGGCGCTCGTCTGCGTCGCGCGTGGGCTCGCGCGAGCGAGCGAGCAAGCGAGCGCGCGCGCGTGGCTCGCGCAGATCGTTTCGGTGGCCGCGTCGCCTCGAGCGCCGGGGCGGGACGCGGACGATCCGGACGGCGCGGCGCGCGTCGCGCTGGCCCGCGAGACCGCCGCGCTGGCGCTCGCGGCGAGCGACGATCCACGCGGCGCCGAGGCGCTGTTGCCGCTGGCGCGCGGGGTCGGGCCAGGGCAATCCGCGGCGATGGCCGCGCTCGCCGAGCTGCCACCGCGCGCGTCGCTCGGCGCAGGGGTCGGGTCGTCGGCGCAGGGTGCGCGGCTCGCCGCGCTGCTCGGAGATTTGCGCAGCGCCGACGCCGTGCGCGCGGCGCTCAAGGCGAGCGAGCCGGCGACGCGCGCCGCCGCGCTGCTCGCGACGGGCGAGATCGGGGACGCGCGGTCGCTCGATCTCGTACGCGCGGCGCTCTCCGAGCACGACGGTCGCGTCCGCGTGGCGGCGGCCGAGGCGCTCGTGCGGCTGGCGACGCCCGACGCGCCGCGCGCCGTCGAGTCGCTCCTCGGCGACGACGCGACGGCGCTGGCGGGGGTGCGCCTCGCAGAGCGCGCGCAAGACGCGTCGGTCGCAAAGGCCCTCGCCGCGCGCGTGATGGCGACGAGCCGCGAGGCCGTGCGGACCGCCGCGATCGCGGCGCTCGGCAGGGGAACGAGCGCGGAGGCGACGCGCGCGCTCGCGGCGCTCCTCGACGTGCCGGAGCTGGCCGGCGACGCGGCGAGCGCGCTCGCGCGGTCGCCGGCCCCCCAATCGATGGCCGCGCTCGAGAGCGCCGCGACGAAGAGCGCGACGCGCCGGCTCGCGGTGCGCGCGTACGTCGTGCGGGCGCGCGTCCGCGGCGAGCGCAGCCGGCCGCTGGACGACGCCGTCCGATCGCTCGCGGGCGCGACCGACCCGGCGAGCCGCGCGCTGGGCGCCTTCGCGCGCGTCGCGCTCGGCGACGCGGAGGTGGTCGAGCTCTTGGGCGATCGCGAGCCGCGCGTGCGCCGGGCTGCCGCGATGGCTGCGCTCGGCGACCCGACGCCCGAGGTCCTGGCGGCGCTCGTGCAGAGGTCCGCGACCGAGCCGGACGAAGCGACGCGCGCGGTCATGGAGCTCGGCCTCCTCGCCGGCGATCCGGACGGACGCGTCACGACGACCGCGCTCGTCGATCGCGCGGAGTCGGGCGGGCCGAGCGCGCCGCTCGCCGCGCTCGCGCTCGCGCGGCGCGCCGACGCCACGCTGGACGCGAAGGTCGGCGCGCTCCTCGTCGCGCGCGACCCGCTCGTGCGCGCGCACGCGGCGCGCGGCCTCGGCGCGAGCCGCGCGGCGAGCGC
>JAYVXL010000541.1:0-4881 GCA_043785185.1 Myxococcales bacterium | reverse complement strand
CCGCCGCCTCGCCCATCTTGCGGTCGAGCGCGGTGAACAGATCGGGCACGGCGTCCTTGGACTTGAGGGTGCCGAGCCCGGTCGCGGCGACGCCGCGCACCATCGGGTCGGAGTCGGAGAGGGCGCGGCGCAGCGCCTTCACCGCCGCGGGGCCCTTCGTCTTGAGGAGCGCCTTCACCGCGGCGCGCCGGAGCGCGACGTCGCGGTGCCGCGCGTACACGGCGACGGCCTCGCTCGCCGCCTCGGCTTCCATGTCGGCGAGGGTATCGAGGGCCGCCTCCGTGAGCGGCGCGGTCATGCCGCGCCCGAGCAGCTCGGCGATCTGCGGCGCCGCGCCCGCGGCGGCCTTCCCGGCGAGGCGCAGGTCGTCGAGCGCGGCGCGCATCTGCGCTTCGTCTCCGCTTTTGAGCTTCTGCAGCATGGCCGGCGTCATCGCGAACGAGGGGGCCGCGAGGACGGGCGGCTTGGCAGGCCCCGGATTGGGCTTCGCCCCCTGCGCGCCCGCGTGAGCGGACGCGAGCCCCAATGCCACGACGATGACGGTGCTGATCCGGCGCATGCGACTCCTCCCGCCCGCCCGCGCTGCTGGTAGGGGCCGGGAACGAAGTCCCTGCGCGGCGGTCCCGGCTGGGAGTACCACGAAGGTGCGCCAAATCCGAGGGCATCCGCCCGCACGCCGTGCTAAGCCGCTGCCGATGTCGGTGCCCCCGGAGCCGCGACGCAGCTCGTACGCGCCGCCCATGCTGCGGAAGCGGCCGTGGTACCTGGTCCTCGCGCTCATCTGCGCGTGGGTCTTCGGCGCGAGCGCGGCGAGCGAGGGCTGCGCGACGGTCAACCTCTACAAGAGCGACGCGACGGAGCTCACGCTCGGCCAGGCCGACAAGGAGCCCGTCGACAAAGAGGCGGTCGACAAGATCGCGCAGCGCTACGTCACCGTCCTCGAGGGCGCCAAGCCGCGGATGTTCCCGCTCGCGATCGCGTCGCTCCTCCTCGGCAGCGTCATGTGGGGCCTCGCCGCAGGCGCGATGGCGGGTCGACGGGGCGCGCGCTCCGGGCTCTTGCAAGTGATGACGGTGCACGCGCTCGTGCTCCTCATCGCGTACGCGATCACGCCCGACGTGCGCGCCGCGACGATCGAGGCGCGCGGCGGTCTCCTGGCGCTCGTGCCGGAGCCGAGCAAGCCGGTCGAGCGCGACGCGCAGCGCTGGGTGCGCGCGCACCTGTGGGCGATCCCTGCGGCGTTCATGGGCCTGCAGCTCACGGGCTACGGCCTCGTGCTCCTGGCGCTCACGCGCCGGCGCGCGCGCGAGTTCTTCGACGCCGGCGCTGCGCACCCGGAGGCCTGATGGGCAAGGTCCGGCGCCTCTCCGACGATCTCGCCAACCAGATCGCCGCAGGCGAGGTCGTCGAGCGGCCGGCGAGCGTCGTCAAGGAGCTGCTCGAGAACGCGCTCGACGCCGGCGCGACGCGCGTGCGCGTGGACGTCGAGGAGGGCGGCGTCGCGCTCGTCCGCGTGGCCGACGACGGCGACGGCATGCCGGAAGACGACGCGCGCCTCGCCGTCGAGCGGCACGCGACCAGCAAGATTCACGCGATCGAGGACCTCGGGCGCCTCGCGACGTTCGGGTTCCGCGGCGAGGCGCTGCCGAGCATCGCGTCGGTCGCGCGCCTCACGCTGACGACACGCGCGCGCGGAGAGGCCGAGGGCATCGAGCTCACGCTCGACGGCGGCGGCCCGCCGAAGGTGCGCCCGGCGGGCTGCGCCGAGGGCACGATCCTCGAGGTGCGCGACCTCTTCTTCAACGTGCCGGCGCGCCGCAAGTTCCTGAAGTCCACCGCGACCGAGAGCGCGCACGTCGGCGAGGTCGTGATGCTCGCAGCGCTCGCGCGGCCCGACGTGACGTTCACGCTCGCGCGCGACGGCCGCGTCTCGCGCGAGTACCTGCGCGCAGCGTCGCACGAGGCGCGCGTCGCGCAGGTGTTCCCGGACGAGGTCCTCCACACGTGCCGCGGCGAGCGCGGGCCGATGCGCGTGCAGGGCTACCTCTCCGCGCCGGAGCGCGCGCGCGCCGGCGCCGTCGCGCTGCACCTCTTCGTCAACGGGCGGCCGATCGAGAACCGGCAGCTCGCGCGCGCCGTCGCGCAGGGCTACGGCTCGGTGCTCGAGCCGGGCCGCTATCCGGTCGGCGCCGTCTACCTCGAGCTGCCGCCCGAGCAGGTCGACGTGAACGTTCACCCGCAAAAATCGGAGGTGCGCTTCCAGGACGCGCGCGCCGTGCACGACGCGGTGACGCGCGAGCTGTACTCCGCGCTCTCCAAGACGTTCTCGCTCGGCGCGTTCGGGCCGCCGGCGCGGCCGTGGGAGCGGCAGCAGGCGCTGTCAGGGCCGCCGTCCTCTGCGTTCGAGCCGCCGTCGTCCGCGTGGGCGCCGCTCGCGGCCGGCGACGCGGCGCCGGCGCTCGCGGACGCAGGTCTCGGCCCTGCGTCGGGCGGCTACGTGCCGGCGACGCTCTTCGACGGCGTGGCCTTCTACGGCCGACTCACGTACCTCGCGCAGTCGCGCGCGACGTACCTCGTGTGCGAGGGCACCGACGGCATCTACATTCTCGATCAGCACGCCGCCGCCGAGCGCGTGACGTTCGAGCGCCTCCGCCGCGCGTTCGCGTCGCGCGCGGTGGCGATGCAGCGCCTGCTCGTCCCGGAGCTCGTCGATTTGTCGCCGGAGGAGATCGCCGCGGTGGAGTCCGCCCCCGACGAGCTCGCGGCGCTCGGGCTCGAGGCGCGCGCGACGGGTCCTTCGCAGGTCGCCGTCCACGGCGTCCCCCAGCTGCTCCACCGCGCGAACCCGGCGCGGCTCTTGCGTGACGTCGTCGCAGAGGTGACGCGCGCCGCGGGGCGGCCGTTCGGCGGCGCGATGGATCTCGTGCTCGCGACGATGGCCTGCCACGGCTCGATCCGCGCGGGCGACGCCGTCTCACCCGACGAGGCGCGCGCGCTGCTCGCGGCGCTCGACGGCGTGGACTTCTCCGGGCACTGCCCGCACGGGCGCCCCGTCATCACGCGGCTCTCGTTCGGCGAGCTGGAGCAGCGCGTTGGACGGAGCTGAGCGACTCGAGCAGGCCCTCGCCTTGGCCGGCGACGACCCCGCGCGCGTCGTCGCCGTCGTCGGGCCGACCGCGAGCGGCAAGACGGAGCTCGCGGTCGGGTTGGCGGAGCGCCTCGGCGGCGAGGTCGTCAGCGTCGACAGCGTGCAGATCTACCGCGGCTTCGACATCGGCTCGGGCAAGCCGGCGGCGGCGGAGCTCGCCCGCGCGCCGCACCACCTCGTCGGCGCGGTCGACCCGCTCGAGCCCGTCGACGCGGCGCGCTTCGCGGCGCTCGCGCACGCGGCGATCGCCGACGCGCGCGCGCGCGGCAAGCGCGTGGTGCTCGCAGGCGGCACGTTCCTCTGGATGAAGGCGCTGCTCTACGGCCTCGCCGAGGCGCCCAGCGCCGACGCCGCCGTCCGCGCCCGGCACACCGCGCTCGTGCAGGCCGAGGGCCGCCCCGCCCTCCACGCGCTGCTCAGGCGCGTCGACCCGGAGAGCGCGGAGCGGCTGCACCCGAACGACGTCGTGCGCGTGAGCCGCGCCCTCGAGGTGCACGAGCTCACCGGCGCGAAGCTGTCCGTGTGGCAGCGCGAGCACTCGTTCAAGGACGCGCGCTACGACGCGCGGCTCGTCGCCATCCGCGCCCTGCCCGAGGAGCTCACGCGCAAAATCGAGGCGCGCGTCGCGGGCATGCTCGCGGCGGGCTGGCGCGACGAGGTGCGTGCGCTGCTGGCGCGAGGCTACGGCGCCGCCCGGGCGATGGGCGCGGTCGGCTACCGCGAGGTGCGCGCGTCGCTCGAGGGGCAGCTGCAGGACGCGGACCTCGCACCGGCGATCGTGCGCGCCACGCGCGTCTTCGCGCGCCGGCAGCGCACCTGGCTCAACCACGAGCCCGTCACGTGGCTCTGAATTGTCGATCGTGATTCCCGAACGACCGTGGCTCGTTCAGTAGACTTCCGAGATTCGGCTCGATTCGGCGTGCCCCGTACGCCGGTCGCCGAAAGGCGATGGGGGGAGGCTCGGCGCGCAGCGCCGAGGGGGCGATAGCCCCACCAGAGTCGAACGTAATCATCGAGGATGATTCTCCACCGAGAATCATCCTCGATGATTACAGCTCGAGCGCGCGGTCGACGAGCTCGCCGAACGTGGGCGGGCGCGGGAGGGCGGGCGTCGTGAACTGCGCGACGCGCGCGGCGGCGGGCAGCGCGGCGCGGATCACGTCGTCCTCACGCGCGGGAGCGGGCCCGCCGGCCGGCGGCATCGTCGACTTGCGCGCGCCGGGCGGCGCGGCGTCGTAGGGCGACGCGGCGACCTGCTTGCCCGACTCCGGCGGCCCGCCGGCGGCCTCGCCGGTGTCGATGGGGCGGCGCGACGAGACGGGCGTCTCCTCCTCGATCTCGCCGGAGCGCGCCTCCTCGGCGGCGATCTGCTCGGCGAGCGACTGCTCGGCGGCTTCCTCGGGGGTCTGGACGTCGGCGAGGCTGAGGGGAGTGCGCCCCTCGCTGAGCGGCTCCTCGTCTTCGTGTGGCCGCTTCGAGCGGCGCACCAGCGGCACGGCCGCCGCCTCGGTGACCTCCGCCTCGTTCGAGGCGGGGACGAGATCGTCCTCCGAGAGCTCCTCGAGCTCTGGCAGCGCAGTGAGGAGGCGCGAGCCGCTCCCCAACGCAGCCGGCGAAGGCGCGTCGTCGTGCGCGTCCGCACCGCGGGCGCTGGCCAGCACCGGCGCATCGGCGTGGGTCGCATCCGCATCGCGTTCGGGCGCGGAGGGCGCGCCGGTCGTGGCCGCAAACGC
>JAYVXL010000540.1:0-4886 GCA_043785185.1 Myxococcales bacterium | reverse complement strand
CTCTTCGCTGACGACGAAGCGCCCGTCCCGCGCGGCGAGCGCGCGCACGTCCGCGGCCCGGTGGTGCGCGTTGGCGACGATGCGCACGGCGCCCGCGTCGGCGAGCGCGCCGATGACGTGCGCGAGGGCTGGCCGGTCGCCGACGGGCGCGAGCGCCTTGGCGCGCCAGTCGGACAGCGGACGCATGCGCGTCCCCAGGCCGGCGGAGAGCACCATCGCGGCGATCACCCCGCGGACTCTACGCGGGAGGCTCCGTGCTGGCCACTCCCTCCGCCCGCGGACGGGCGACGCGGGCCCGGCGCCCAGCGCCATTTCGGCGGAAATGTGGCGCGGATTCGGCGGCGGGTGTAGGGCTCGTCGTCGATGGTCCGAACCTGGATGCGCAGCTGGATGAGCGTGGCGGTCTTCGCCCTTTCGATCCCCGCGGTCGTCGTGGTGGGGGCGTGCGGAGCCGACGCGATCGGCGTCGAGACGTGCCGCCAGGTCGAGACGGCGCGCTGCGAGCAGGCGGCGCACTGCGGCGCGTTCGACTTGGGCCAGCCGGTGCACCGCAACTCGCCGGTCACCGACGTCGAGGCGTGCACCCGCTTCTACCACGACGCGTGCCTCCACGGCCTGCAGAGCAACGTCGATCCCGGCGCGCCGGCGACCAAGGCGTGCGTCGCGGCGATCAACACCGGCGACTGCACCATCGTCGCGAACCCGGAGAAGTCCCCGGCGTGCGCGTGGCTCGTGCCCGCGCCCGTGCCCGACGCCGGCACGACCGACGCGGCCGAGGCCAGCGCGGCCGACGCTGCGACGGCCGACTCGGCCGGTCAATGAGCGCGCGGCGCGCCTCGAGCCGCGGCTAAACGAGTACTCGCGGCGCGCGAGCCATCACACCTCGCCGTCGTCCGGGAGCCGGCTCGCGGAGCCCTCGGCGTCGGGCGGCGCGTCGCTCGGATCCTCCTCTTGCGGGACGGCGTCCATCGGCACCTTTACGCGCGTCGCGTGGGCGCGCTCGCCGAGCTCGACGCGCCAGTACGACGGGCCGTCGCCGCTGCGGCAGCCGAGCGTGAGCGACGGCGACGCGAGGATCGTGAAGTTCGAGCCCGCCGGCTGACGCTGCTCGCTCACGTGCCGGTGGCCGTGAAGCACGAGCGTCGCGCCGATTTCGTCGAAGACCTCGGCCGCGCCCTGCGCGTCGTCGAGGCGCATGCCGATCTCGCTCGGCGGCCTCTTGCCGACGCCGTGCGGCAGCGGCACGACGTGGTGGTGCAGGGCCACGAGGCGGTGGCGCGCGCGCGACCACGCCGGCGTCTTCGCGAGCGCGCGCAGGTACGCGAGCTGCGCCTCGCCGATCCCGCCGTTCTGACGAAAGAAGCGGCGCTGCGGCCGCGCGCACGAGTCGAGGCCGACGAGCGCGACGTCACCGCCGGCGAGCGCGGTGGTCCATGCGCCGCACGGATCGAGCGCGAGGCCGATGCGCGCCGCGAACTCGCGCCAGCGCGCGCGCTTGGTCTCCGCCGTCGGGCGCGGGCGGCCGCTGCCGGCGAGCGGGAAGAGGTACAAATCGTGGTTGCCCGGCACCGCGAACAGGCGCCCGGCCTCCTTCCACTTGCCGAACGCGGACTCGATGAGCTCGTAGCCGTCGCCGTCATCGGTCAGGTCGCCGGTGACGAGCACCACGTCCGCGCCGCCGGCCTCGACCGCCTTCGCCGCGCGCAGCAGGCGCACGTTCGAGTTCTTCGGCGTGTTCTCGAGGAGCGTGCCCAGCGCGCCGTCCGACGGCTGCCCGCGCGCGAGCGTCTGCGCGCGGCGCGCCTCGAGGCGGCACGCCTTCGCGGCCGCCCGCTCGACGGGATCGGGCGCGCCGCCGGCCTCGCGCGGACCGGGGATCGGGTGCGCGAAGCCTTCGGGATCGACGAGCGCGAGCTTCCCGCGGCGAGCGCCGCGCTCGTGGAGGACGCGCCAACCCGCCTCTTCCCAATACACCTCGTACTTCGTCGGGCTCGTGTCGGCCGGCCGCGCGCTGCGCTTCACCAGGCGCGCGCGGTCGTGGAACGTATCGCCGAACAGAGAGACGTGGAGATCGGAGACGTGCGCGATGACGAGCGGTCCCGCGTCGCGCCCGCGCGCGGCGTTCATCGCCCCATCCTCCACCGCCGCAACGCTACATCCCCGCGACGATCTTGTAGCTCTCTCCGTCCGCGACGAGATCGAGGCGGTTGTCCGCGACCGTGTGCTTCCACTCGTCGGCCTTCACGCCCGGGATTTTGTAGCTCGCGGCGTACGTGTAATCGACGAGGACGTGGTTCTGGTCCGTGAACGTCACCTTGCGGTAGCGGATCTCATAGCGGATCTGGCTCGCCTTCACGAACTGCTCGGTGAGGTAGCCGCGGAGGCCCTCGAAGTCGATGTCGTCCTCGGCGTTCGTGTTGCCGCCGTCCTCGTGGTAGCGCGCGCTCGCGAGCTTGAGGAGCTGGCCGACGTTCTTCTCCTCGACCGCGTGGCGGTACGTCTCGCAGTAGGTGATGACCTTGCGGTTCGGCGAGTTGTCCTCGACGTCCGTGTTCGGGATCATCGACGGGGAGCAGCCGGCCATCACGGAGAGGCCGGCGAGGGTGGTTGCGAAAAATAGAAGGGTACGCATCTTGGCTACGAGCTCAACCTGGGCGCGCGGCGGCGCATTCCTTTACCCATTAACACCCATCAGCCGCACTTCTGCAAACGATCCGCGCGACGACGACGAGAGACAAATTGGCAAACCCGGCGCGCGCGGGCCTGCGCCTTCGGACAAGTCGGCGAGCGGCGCCAAGGCGGCGTGCCCGACGAGGGGGGCTTGCCCCGTGGGCGACGTGGCCGAAGGCGCGGAGGGGCCGAGGACGACGCGCGCGCCCTCCACGCGAAAGAGGGCGCCGGCCTCGTCCGCGGTGAGCAGCAGCGCGACCGCGCCGGACGACAGACCGCGCGCGAGCTCACCCATGCGCGCCGTGGCGGGGCCGACCTCGTCGACGGCGAGCACGACCATGCGCGCCGCGTCGCCGGCGGCGACGAGGTCCGCGGCCACGGCGAGCGCCTCGAGCGCGCCGTGCGGTCCGCCGCCCGTGGCGAAGCACGGGCCCGTGAGTCCAAAGGCGACGGCGCACTCGCCGCACACGGCGTTGGGCGAGGTGTACGGGAAGCGGCGGGGTTCCCCGGCGTGGGCGCCGCGGGCGAGGAGGCCGGCCGCATACAGCGTATTGGTCTCGAGGGTCGCGAGCGCGTGGCCGGCGAGGAGGCCCGCGCCGGTCAGGGAGCCGACCTTCGCCTCGAGGCGCGCGAGCGCGGTGAGGCCGAGGCGGAGGAGGCCGTCGGCGCGGGCGAGCGTCGCCGCGGGGAAGCGCGCGGCGAGGTCGGCCGCCGGCGCCGTCACGCGCAGCGCGCTGGCGACGTACACCGCGCGGCGGGGGCGCGGGGGCCTCGCCGTCGGCGGGTCGCGCGTCAGGACGAGCGCGGCGTTCGCGCCGCCGAACGCGCTCGCGAGCTTGAGGGCGGCGCCGAGCGGCGCGGCTGTCGCGACGTCCAAGAGGCGGGCCGGCTCGTCACGCGCGTCACGCGCGCCGCGCGGTCCGAGCGCTCCGCCCACCGACGCGGGCAAGACGCCGCGCGCGAGCGCGTGGGCGGCCTGCAGCGCCTCGAGCGCGCCCGCGGCGCCGAGCGTGTGACCGAGCTCCGCCTTCAACGCCGTCATCGGCACGCGCGCCGCCGTCTCGGAGCCCAGCACCGCCGCGAGCGCCTTTGCCTCGGCGGCGTCATTGTACGGCGTCGCCGTCGCGTGCGGGCTGACGAGATCGATCGCCGACGCGAGAGCCCCCGCGTCGGCCAACGCCGCCCTCGCCGCGCGCGCGAGCCCGCCGCCGGTGCGATCGGGGGCGGTCACGTGCGTGGCGTCGCACGACGCGCCGAAGCCCGCGATGTACGCGAGGACGCGCGCGCGCGGGGCCGCCTCCCGCGCGAGAGACGACGCGCGCACGAGCGCCAGGACCGCCGCCCCTTCGCCGAGCGCGAGGCCGTCGCGCCCGCCGCGAAACGGACGCAGCGGCGGCGACGCCGTGGTCGCGCGCATCGCCTCGAAGCCCGACGCGACGAAGACGCTGACCGCGTCGAAGCCGCCGGCGAGGACCAGATCGCACGCGTCCGCCTCGAGCCAGCGCAGCGCGAGCCCCAGCGCGAGCGAGCCCGAGACGCACGCGCCCAAGACGAGGGACGCGGGCGAGGCGGTGAGCTCCGCGCGCTCGAGGACGGCGGCGAGGGGCCCGAAGTACGTCGCCGACCGCGGCTCCACGGGCTCGCCGCGCCACATCCGCTCGGCCGCGCGCATCCCGCCGCTCGAGGTGCCGATCGCGAGGCCCACACGCCCGAGGCGCCAGCCTGGGCGCGCGGCGTCGAGCGCGTCCGCGCAGCCGGCGAGCGCGCGCGCGAGCAGCTCCGTCGCGCGGTCGTCGCCGGCGAGCGCGGCCTCGTCGAGCGACGCGCGCGCGGCGAAGGGGCGCGTCAAGCCGGCCCGGGCGAGCTCGGCGTCGTGCGCGACCGCCGAGCGCGCGGGCGCGCCGACCTCTCCGGCGCTCGCGGCGAGCTCCGCCTCGCCGCGCGCCGAGATCGCGCCCCACGCCACGATCGCCGCGCCGCCGGTACCGGCGCCGGCGCGGGTCTGCGACGGCGTCGTCACAGCGCGACGCCCGGGTCGTCGGGGTCGAGGAACGCCGCCGGATCCGGCTCTTCCGGGCTCACCGACTCGACGAGGACGTCGACCTCGAGCCCGGTCGCGTCCTGCACGTAGCGCGCGCGATCGCCGGCATGCGGCGTGAGGCTACGGCCGACCCACTCGATGCCCTCCGTCTCGCCGTCCTCGCGCCGGTGCGCGA
>JAYVXL010000539.1:0-15111 GCA_043785185.1 Myxococcales bacterium | reverse complement strand
CGACGCCCCGATCAAGACTTTCGACGATCTGCTCGGCGTCTTCCACTCGGCGGAGAAGCCCGCGTCGGAGTTCCGCTGCGGCGCGGAGATGGAGAAGTTCGGCGTCGATCGCGACACCGGCGCGCCGCTCGCGTACGACGGCGAGCGCGGCGTGCTGCGCATCCTCGAGCGTCTGGCCGCGCGGTTCTCCTGGCGCCCAGAGCGTGAGACGGAAGGGGGCCCGATCATCGCGCTCTACCGCGACGGGGCCTCGGTGACGCTCGAGCCGGGCAGTCAGCTCGAGTTGTCGGGCGCGCCGCTCCGCAACGTCCACGAGATCTGCGCCGAGCTGTCCCTCCACCTGCGTGAGCTGGGTGACGTGTCGCGCGACATGAACCTGCGCTGGCTCGGCCTCGGCTTCCACCCGTTCGCCAAGCGCAGCGATCTGACGTTCGTGCCGAAGCAGCGCTACGCGGTCATGCGCGAATACCTGCCGACGCGCGGCGGCCTCGCGCTCGACATGATGCTCCGCACCTGCACGGTGCAGGGCAACTACGACTACCTCTCGGAGGCGGACGCGCTCCTCAAGGTGCGCGTCGCGATGAAGCTCGCGCCGCTGACTCAGGCGATGTTCGCGAACAGCCCGTGGTACGAGGGCGGCCGCTTCGGCGGCGTCACGTTCCGCGGCAAGGTGTGGCTCGACGTCGATCCCGACCGCTCCGGCCTCGTGCCGAACGTGTGGAAGGCGAACGCCGGCTACGCGGACTACGTGGAGTGGGCGCTCGACTCGCCGATGTTTCTCATCAAGCGCGACGGCGAGCCGGTCGCCAACACCGGGCAGACGTTCCGCAGCTTCTGGAAGAGCGGCTTCCAGGGGCACCACGCGCTTCAGAGCGACTGGGTGATGCACCTGAACACGCTCTTCCCCGAGGTCCGCCTCAAGCGGACGATCGAGATCCGCGGCGCGGACGCGCAGACGCCGGCGACGGCGTGCGCGCTGCCGGCGTTGTGGATGGGGATTTTTTACGACGGCAAGGCGCTGGACGACGCGGCCGCGCTGACGGCGGACTGGACGCACGACGAGGTGTCGGCGCTCCGCCCCGGCGTGTGGCGCGACGGCCTCCGCGCGAAGTTCCGCGGCGAGTCGCTCGTGAAGCTCGCCGAGCGCGTCGTCGACATCGCCGAGGGCGGACTCGAGCGCCGCCGCTTCATGAACAAGGACGGGACGAGGGACGAGCGCGTGCACCTCGCCCGCATCAAGGATCTCGTCTCGCACGGCGAATGCCCCGCCGATCGCCTGCTCGCCGGACTCACCGGCGACGCGCGGGCCGACGTCATGGCGCGCGCGGATCTGTGCCCCGCCTCGTGACGTCGCGCGCCGCCTCGCGGGCGCGGGCCACGAACGCGCGCATCTTCGCCTCGTCCTTACGGCGCGGATCCCCGGCAGCCTCGACGCCGCTCGCGACGTCGACGCCGTAGGGCGCTACCCGCGCGATGGCGTCCGTCACGTTGGCCGCCGTGAGGCCGCCGGCCACGATCACGCGGCGCTGCGCGGCGAGGGCGGTCACGAGGCTCCAGTCGAACGTCGCGCCTGTCCCGCCGAGCTGCCCCTCGACCTTCGCGTCCACGAGCAGCACGTCGCCCGCCCACCGCGACGCCGCCTCCGCGTCGGCCGCGTCGCCGATGCGCACCGCCTTGTACGCACGCGGCAAGAGGCCGGCGAGGACCTCCGGCGGCTCTGCGCCGTGCAGCTGCAGCTCGTGGACGCCGAGGCGATCGCGGAGCGCGTGCAGCTCGCCCAGCGGCAGGTCGGCGACGACGGCCACGACCGTGACGCGCTGTCCGATCGCGTGAACGATCGCGCGCGCCTCGTCCTCGGTCACTCGCCGCTTGCTCTCGGGCACGAGGTTCACGCCCACGGCGTCCGCCCCGGCGAGGACGGCGCGCTCGGCGTCCTCGGGGGTCGTGACGCCGCAAATCTTGACGATCACGGGCTCTCGATCTTGAGCAGCTCCCGTACCTTCGCGATCACCTGCGGCGCCTGAATGGGCTTGGTGATGTACGCGTTCGCGCCGAGCTGCATCGCGCGCTGGCGATCCTCGGCGGAGCCCTCGGTCGTGATGATGATGATCGGCGTGTCCTTGTGCATCGGATCGCTGCGGACTCGCTTGACGAGCTTCAGGCCGTCCATGATCGGCATGTTGATGTCGGTGAGGATGATGTCGAAGCGGGCGGCTGCGAGCTTGCGGAGGCCGTCGACGCCGTCGTCGGCCTCGGTGACGCGCAGGTTCTTCACCCGTGAGAGCGCGAACACCAGGAGCTGGCGCATCATCGGTGAATCTTCGACGACCAGGACGTTGTACTCGACGGACATTTCTAGGCGTGGGTTCTCGAGAGTGAACTGCGGCGTGAACGATGGAACTGAGCTGGGATCAAGGGCGTGGGAGCGCGCGGCCGGCGCGCTGCCACAGCAGGGCGCCGGTGATCGCGGTGGCGGCGTGCGCGCCGAGCATGCGGAACAGCTCGCGATCGCTCGCGGACAGCGCGTCCTTCTGCGCGAGGAGGCGGTAGACGGCGATGACGCCGACGGCGCGCCCATCGAGCTTCAGCGGCACGCACGCGACCGGGCGCTCCACGCCGCACGCGTCCAGCTCGGCGTCGAAGACCGCGATCCCCGTGAGGAGCGCTTGCTCGACGGCGCGCGCGCCGGCCTCCGGCCCTTCACCGGGGCGCGTCGAGAGGACCGGTAGCGACTCCTTCGCGACGCCGTACGCGGCGAGAGGCGCGAGCGTCCCCGCGCCGTCGTCGGCGAAGTAGATGGCGTGCTCGCGCGAGCCGACGAACTGCTCGAGCAGCTCCGTCACGTGCTGGAGGACGCGCGGGAGGTCGAGCGTCGAGTGCAGCTGGTCGGCGGCGATGTACAGGTTCGCCATGTTCGCCAGATCGGCCTCGATGGCCGAGCACTGGGCGACGCTGCGCGTGGAGACGGCGGCCGCCTCCGTCGCCTTCGACGCGAGCAGCTCGCGCTCCTCTTCGAGCGCCTCGATGCGCTCGAGCGCCGCATGCAGCGCGCCGTTCGCCGCGAGCTGCGCGCGCAGCTGCGTGTTGGCCGCCTCGAGCGCGTGCGCGCGCGCGCGGAGCCTCGACGCTTCGTCCTCGAGGTCGCGCGCGAGCTCCGCCGCCTGGCCGAGGAGGCCGGCGAGCGGCACTTCACGCGTGCGCGTGGCCGGATCGGGGTCGATGGCGAGAGACCGCACGCGCTCGCGGCTCTTCTTGTCGGTCATCGAAGAAAGCGTATCACGGCGCCTGCTCGCCGAGCTGCGAGAGCCAAGCCGAAAGGGATCCGCCGAGGACGCGCGGCGCGCGGCGGAGCGCGCTCACGTCCGCGCACCCTGTGAGCAACATCGCCGCGCGGAGCTCCGCCTCGACGCCGCTCAGGAGGGCGCGCGCCTCGGTGCGGCCGCCGGCGTGAAGCGCGCGGAGGACGGGCCGCGCCATCCCCGCGGCCGTCGCGCCCAGCGCGAGCGCGCGCGCGATGTCGAGGCCGCTGGTAATTCCGCCGGTCGCGAGGATGGCCTCGAAGCCGAGCGGCGCGAGGAGCGCGACGCTCGCCGCCGTCGGAATCCCCCAGTCCCAAAACGCCTCGCCGAGCGAGCGCGCGCGCGCGTCGCCGGCCATCTCGGCGCGCTTGGTCTCGACGCCGACCCACGACGTTCCGCCCGCGCCCGAGACGTCCACGCGCGTCACGCCTACGGCGCGCAGCGCGCGGCCGACCTTCGGCGACAGACCGCAGCCCGTCTCCTTCACGATGACCGGGACGCCGAGCTCCTCGACGAGCCGGCGAATCGTGTCGAGCCCGCCGCGGAAATCCCGGTCGCCGCCTGGCTGGACGAGCTCCATCGCGGGGTTCAAATGTACGCAGAGCGCGTCCGCCCCCACCTCGCCGACGAGGCTCCGCACCTCGTCGGTCGTCATCGCCTTTGCCTGCACGACGCCGACGTTGCCGAGCACGAGCGCCGTCGGCGCGACGTCGCGCACGCGGTACGTGGCGGAGGCGCTCGCGGCCTTGTGCATCGCGCGCTGGCTGCCGAGGCCGAAGGCGTAGCCGCCCTCCTCGGCGATCTCGGCGAGCTTGCGGTTGATGACGCCGGCCTCTTCCGTTCCCCCGGTCATCGCCGCGATGACGAGGGGGACCCTCAGCTTCTTGCCGAGGAGGGTCACCGAGAGATCGATCGCGTCGGCATCGAGGTCGGGGAGCGCGTCGTGGACGAGGCGCACGTCGCCGAGCAGCGTCGTCACGCCTCGGAATCCGACGTCCTCCGTCGCGCAGAGCGCGAGGTGGTCGGCCTTTCGTTGTCCAATGGGAGTGCTCATTTCGGCTCCGACTTCATAAGTTAGAACGGTGACTTACGCCATCCCCTGGGTGAAAACGCGTGGTACAGCGCCTCACCAGCTCCTGCCCGATGCCGTTAGCCTGTGGGGCCTTTGATTGAAACTTCAAACAAAAGTGAAAGCGGCTAAAAATCCTCACGATTCGTGGGATTTTACGCGTTGACAGGCCCTCGTTCGGCCCCTACTTATGACCGCGGCAAGGTCTTCGCATTCAAGCAGAGCGGCGCCCTTCCATGCCCGCGTTGGAGTCCAAATGCCTCCGGATCTGCAGTCAACCCATGGCCACTCCGAGGACGGGCGCTCCAGCGCCGCGCCCGAGGAGCGCGGGTTGACGATGACAGGGGACGGGGCGAGTCGTACGTCCGGCTTTACGGGCGTCGCGGCGCGCGTGCGCGCGGAGGTCGAAGCCGCCCTCGAGGCGACGTTGGGCGAGGCGCGCGCGCGCGCCCGCGCGGCCGGCCCGCGGGCCCACGATGTCGTCGCCGCCCTGGGTGACCTCGCGACGCGCGGCGGCAAGCGGCTCCGCGCGGTGCTGGTCGCCGCCGGCTACGAGGCGTGCGGCGGCGAGGGGGGCGCGTCCACCGTCGTCCTCGCCGGCGTCGCCGTCGAGCTGCTTCAGGCGTACCTCCTCATCCACGACGACTGGATGGATCAGGACGACGTGCGGCGCGGCGGTCCGAGCGTCCACGCGCACCTGCGCGGCGTGCTCGGGGACGCGCGCCTCGGCGACGTCGCGGCCATCCTCGCCGGCGACTACGGCTCGGCGCTGGCGCAGTCGACGCTGATGCGCGTGCCGTTGCCCGCGGCGCGCGTCCTGGAAGCGGCGAGGGTCTTCGCGCGTATCCAGGAGGACGTCGTCACCGGCCAGGTGCTCGACGTCCTCGACGTGGGCGCGGCGCGCGGACCAGTAGAAGTGAAGCACGACCTCAAGACGGGCAGCTACACGGTGCGCGGCCCCCTCGCGCTCGGGGCGGCCCTCGCGGGCGCGAGCGCCGAGGCGCGCGCGACGCTCGAGCGCTTCGCCGCGCCGCTCGGCGTCGCCTTCCAGCTCCGCGACGACCTCCTCGGCACGTTCGGCGACGCGAAGGCGACCGGCAAGCCGATCGGCAGCGATCTCCGCGAGGGCAAGCGCACGGCGCTGACCGCGGAGGGCGAGCAGGATCGCGAGGCGGCGCGCCTCCTCGCGCGGGTCCTCGGCGTTCCCGACGCGCCCCACGACGAGGTCGCCGCGCTCGTGGCGCGCCTCGCTCAGTGCGGCGCGAAGGCGCGCGTCGAGGCGCGCATCGACGCGCTGCTCGCCGAGGCGCACGGCGTCCTCTCGTCGTCGTCGTGCTTGAGCGCGCAGGCGCAGGACATTCTCGGCGGGGCGGCGCGCGCCCTCGCGAGCCGCGAAAGCTGAGGATGCGAGAGATGACGGAGCAAACCATGACCACCGGCGCAGGCACGCGAACGGGCACCGCATGCGGCAAGGTGATCCTCCTCGGCGAGCACGCCGTGGTGTACGGCGTCCCTGCGTTGGCCGTCGGCATCGACCGCGGCGCACGCGCGACGTGCACGCCGCTCCGCACCGGGCCGAGCCGCCTCCGCGTCCGCGGCTGGGACGTCGAGGTGTCGGAGGACGACACGAACCATGACCTCGGGCGCGCCTTCGCCGCGCTGCTCGGCGCGGTGCGGGCCGAGGCGAGCGAGCCGGTCCATGTGGTCGTCGAGGTCGAGGCCGACTTGCCGCCCGGCGGCGGACTCGGCTGCTCGGCGGCCGTCGGCGTGGCGGTCGCGCGCGCCGTCGTGGGCGATCCGCCCGAGCACCGCCTGGACGCGTTCGTCGGCGCCTGGGAGCGCGTCTTCCACGGCAACCCGTCGGGCGTCGACGCGGCCGTGTGCGCGCGCGGCGGCTGCGTGCTCTTCCAGCGGCGCGAGGGCTTCGCGTCGCTCGAGCCCGTGCACGTCGGCGGCGGCCTCACGCTGTGCGTCGGCAACACCGGCGCCGCGTCGAGCACCAAGACGATGGTCGAGTCGGTCGCGCGCCTCGCCGAGCGTCGCCCCGCGGTCGTGCGCAAGGCGTGGGAGGGCATCGGCGCGCTCGTGCGCAACGCGCGACTCGCGGTCGAGGCGGGCGATCGTTGGAGCCTCGGGCGGCTGATGGATCTCAACCAGATGCTCCTGTCGGGCCTCTTCCTGTCGACGCCGGAGATCGAGGCGATGTGCGACGCCGCCCGCGGCGCGAGCGCGCTCGGGGCGAAGCTGACGGGCGCCGGCGGTGGGGGCAGCGTCGTCGCGCTCGTGAACGGCGTGTCGGGCGCCGAGCGCGTGCTCGAGGCGTGGCGCAAGGAGGGCTTCACGGGCTTCGCGACGCGTGTGGGCTCGACGGTCGCCGAGCAGCCGCTCGCGCGCGCCAGCGGGGACGCGCGATGAACGGAGAGGCGACGGTCCGCGCGCACCCCAACCTCGCGCTCGCGAAGTACTGGGGCAAGCTCGAACGCGAGGGGAATTTCCCCGCGGTGCCGAGCCTGTCGGTGACGCTCGGCGGCCTCTCGACGACGACGACGGTGCGCTTCGACGCGGGGCTCGCCGCCGACAGGCTCGTCCTGAACGGCGAGGAGACGACGGGCACCGAGCTCTTGCGCGTCGTCAAGCTGATGGACCGCGTGCGCGCAGCGGGCGGCTCGCGGCTGCGCGCCCGGATCGTGAGCGACAACGATTTTCCGACCGCGAGCGGCATCGCGTCGAGCGCGTCGGGCTTCGCGGCGCTCGCGCTCGCGGCGTCGCGCGCCGCGGGCGTCGACTGGAGCGCGGCGCGCGTGAGCAGCGAGGCGCGCGAGAGCTCGGCGTCGGCGGCGCGCAGCGTCTTCGGCGGCTTCGTCGAGCTCGAGGCGGGCGCGGAGTCGGCCAAGCAGATCGCGGCGGCCAGCCACGTCGACCTCGTCGTGTTCGTGTGCGTGGCGGGCGAGGGGAAGAAGAAGACGGTCGGCTCGTCCGAGGGCATGCGCCGCACCGCGCAGAAGAGCCCGTACTACCGCGCGTGGCTCGAGGCGGCGCCGCAGCAGTTCGCCGCGCTCAAGGCGGCGCTCGCCGCCAAGGATCTCGAGACGACGTGCGCCCTCGCCGAGGCGAGCGCGCTCGCGATGCACGCGTCGGCGATCGCCGCGGGCGTCGTCTACTTCGGCGCGGTCTCGCTGGAGGGGCTCTCGCTCGTGCAGCGCCTGCGAGAAGAAGGGCGCTTCGCCTACGCGACGATGGACGCCGGCCCGCACCTCAAGGTGCTGACGCGCGAGGCCGACGCGGCGGTCGTGCGCACCGCGCTCGGCCAGCTCGCGGGCGTGTCGCGCGTGATCGAGTCACGCCCCGGCGGCGGGGCGGAGGTGCTTACGCCATGAAGCTCGCCGCGCCGGGTAAGGTGCTCGTGACGGGCGCTTACGCCGTCCTCGAGGGGGCGCCGGCCGTCGTGTGCGCGGTGGATCGCGTCGCGTGGCTCGATACGGCGACGGGCGCGATCGATACGTCGGCCTTGTACGAGGGCGACGCGAAGCTCGGGCTCGGCTCGAGCGCGGCGTGCGCCGTGCTTCGCGAAGGCTCGCGCGAGCACGCGCGCGGGGCCGATCTGTCGGCCAACGACGTCCGCGCCCGCGTGTTCGCGGCGGCGCGTGGGGCGCACGCGGCCGAGCAGTCCGGCGGCAGCGGCGTCGACGTCGCGGCGAGCACGTTCGGGGGCGTCCTCGTCTACACGCTCGGCAAAGACGGACCTACGCACGCGGCGGCCGAGATGCCGCGCGGCCTCGTCTTCGACGCCTTCTCCTCGGGCACGAGCGCCCGCACGAGCGATCTGCGCGCCCGCGTCGACGCGCTCCGCGCCAAGGACCCGCGCGCGTACGCGGCGCGGATGTCGGAGCTCGCCTCCGCGGCGCGCGACGGCGCCGCCGCCGTCTTCGCGAACGACGCCGGCGCGCTCGTCCTTGCCGCGCGCGCGACGTTGCGCGGCCTCGCCGCGCTCGGCCGCGACGCCGACGCGCCGATCGTGCCGCCTGTCTTCGCCGAGGTCGCGCGCCTCGCCGAGGCGGCGGGCGCGGCCTTTCTGCCGTCGGGCGCCGGCGGCGGCGACGTCGGGCTCTACCTCGGCGCCGCGCCCCCGCCGTCCGATCTCGCCGCCCGGGCGCTCGCCCTCGGCTTGCGACCGCTCGGCCTCTCCGTCGACCTCCGCGGCTTGCGCGCGGCCCCCGCTCGAGAAAACTGAGGACCAACCATGGCACGTACATCGCGGCTCCCCGGCTTCTACAAGATCACCGTCCCCGAACGGCGCGCCGTCGTGAGCGACGCGACCGGCTGCGACGTCGAGGACATGGGGCGCGCCCTCGAGGGTGGCGGGCTCGACGCGGAAACGGCGGACAAGTTCGTCGAGAACGTGCTCGGCACGTACGCGCTGCCGTACGGCGTCGCGCTCAACGTGCGCGTGAACGGCAAAGACCACGTCGTGCCGATGGTCGTCGAGGAGCCCAGCGTCGTCGCCGCGGCGTCGAACGCCGCGAAGATGGCGCGCGCCGGCGGCGGCTTCGAGGCGGAGATCGATCCGCCGCTGATGATCAGCCAGATTCAGCTCATCGAGGTCGGCGACCCGGCGCTCGCCGATCAAACGATCCGCGCGCACAAGGCGGAGCTGCTCGCGCTCGCCGACAAGGCGGTCCCCGGCCTCGTCGCCCGGGGCGGCGGCGCGCGCGACCTCGAAGTAAGGCGCCTCGGCGGCCCCGAGGACCGCATGCTCGTCGTGCACGTCATCATCGACTGCCGCGACGCGATGGGGGCCAACCTCGTCAACAGCGTGGCCGAGGCCGTCGCCGGTCGGCTCGCGGAGCTCGCCTCCGCGAAGGTGGGCCTGCGCATCCTGTCGAACCTCTGCGACAAGCGCTGCGTCCGAATCCGTTGCAAGGTGCCCTTCGACTTGCTCGCGACCGACGACATGGACGGCGCGGCGGTGGCCGCCGGCATCGTCAACGCGTCGCGCTTCGCCGAGCTCGATCCGTACCGCGCGGCGACGCACAACAAGGGCATCATGAACGGCGTCGACGCCGTCGTCATCGCGACGGGCAACGACTGGCGCGCGGTCGAGGCGGGCGCCCACGCGTTCGCTGCGCGGAGCGGCCAGTACTCGCCGCTCGCGACGTGGCGCATCGAGGGGGAGCACCTCGTCGGCCGCCTGGAGATGCCGATGGCGCTCGGCACCGTCGGCGGCACCCTCCGCGTTCACCCGGGCGCGCGCCTTTCCCTCCGCATGCTCGACGTCGACGGCGCGGGGGAGCTCGGCGCGGTCGCCGCCTCGGTGGGCCTCGCCTCGAACCTCGCCGCCGTGCGCGCGCTCGCGACCGACGGCATCCAGCGCGGCCACATGGGCCTGCACGCGCGGAGCGTCGCGGTCGCCGCCGGCGCGAAGGGCGATCTCGTCGAGCGCGTCGCCGCGCTGATCGTCGAGGCGCGCGACATCACGCTCGACGCGGCCAAGCGCGCGCTCGAGATCCTCTCGTCGCCCGGCGAAGGCGCCACCGTCGTCGAGGACTGAGGCCCGTGCTACGACGAGGGCGTGCTCGCGCTCTACGTCTTCGCCCTCGTCGTCGGCGCGTCGGTCGTCGGCGTACAGGCGTTCGCCGGGCACGACACCGACGGCTCGGGCCACGACGCGGCGCACGGCGACCACGACGCGCCGGCGTGGACGATGCTCCTCAGCCTGCGCTTCTGGTCGTTCGGCCTCCTGGCGTTCGGCCTGTCGGGCGCGCTCCTGTCGTTGTTCGCGGTGGCCGGCGCGACGGTCGCGCTCGTGGTCGCCGGCGGGCTCGGCGTGGGGGCGGGCTCGGTGGCGACGACTGTCATTCGCCGGATCACGCGCCGAAGCCCGACGAGCCAGGTCCTCGCGGCGGACGTCGTCGGCGCCGTCGGCCGCGTGCTCGTGCCGAGCGCAGGCGCGTCGCCCGGCAAGGTGCGCGTGCAGCTGCGCGGCCAGATCGTCGACTACGTCGCGCGCTCCGGCGAGGCGCTCGCCGAAGGGGACGTCGTCGTGATCGAGGCGTTCGAGGCGGGCGAGGTCTTTGTGTCCAAGGCGCCGAAGGAGCTCGCGCCGTGAAGGGGCGCTACGTGGCGCTCCTCCGCGGCATCAACGTCGGCGGCAAGCACGTCGTCCCGATGAAGGAGCTCGTCGCGGCCTTCGAAGCGGCGGGCTGCGAAGACGTCCGGACGTACGTGCAGAGCGGCAACGTGTGCTTCGCGGCGGGGGCGGCGGTGGCCAAGGCGGCCGGCGCGCGTGTCACCGCGGCGATCGGTAAATCGCGCGGGTTCGCGCCGCCCGTCGTCTTGCGCTCCGCGACGGAGATCGCGACGGTCTTTCGCGCGAACCCGTTCCTCGCGTCGGGCGCGCCGCCCGAGCAGCTCTATGTCGCGTTCCTCGCGAAGGCGCCCACGAAGGCGCAGGTCGCGTCGCTCGATCCGGCGCGCTCGCCGCCCGACGAGGTCGTCGTGCGCGGCGCGGACGCGTACTTGCGTCTGCCGAACGGCGCAGGGCGCACGAAGCTCACGAGCGCGTACCTCGACGCGAAGCTCGGCACGATCTCGACGGCGCGCAACTGGCGCACGGTCACGGCGCTGGTCGCGATGACCGAATGACGCACGGCGGAGCGCGTCAACCGAGGGCATAGCGCGCGCGCCGGGCGAGCGTATCCTCCCGGGTCATGATCCCTGATCCCGCGACGCTCGCCCTCGTCATCGGCACGGCGGTGGGCCTCGTCCTTTTGCTGTTCGCCCTCTCGTTCATCGTGACGCGGTTCCTCTACATCTGCCCGCCGAGCGCGATCTTCATCTTCTCCGGAAAACGCCAGAGGCTCGCGGACGGGTCGACGGTCGGCTTCAAGGTGATCCACGGCGGCCGCGCGTTCCGCATCCCGCTCCTCGAGACCGTGTCGCGCATGGACGTGCGCCTCTTCGGCGTCGAGGTCGGCGTCGCCAACGCGTTCTCGCGCGGCGGCATCCCGCTCACGGTGCACGCGATCGCCAACGTGAAGATCAACACCGACCCGCGCCACGTGCAGCAGGCCGTCGAGCGCTTCCTCGGCATGCCGGAGGCGCAGATCCAGACGGTGGCCAAGCAGACGCTCGAGGGCGTCCTCCGTGAGGTGCTGAGCCAGCTGACGCCGGAGGAGGTGAACGAGGATCGCCTCAAGTTCGCCGAAACGCTCATGCGCAACGCGAAGGACGACTTCGACAAGCTCGGCCTCGAGCTCGACGTCCTAAAGGTGCAGCACGTCGCCGACGATCAGAAGTACCTCGCGAACCTCGGCCGCGCGCAGATCGCCGGCATGATCCGCGACGCCCAGAACGCCGAGAACGAGGCGGAGCAGGTCGTCTCGCAGGCGCAAGCGCTCGCCCGCCAGCGGGCGGAGACGGCGCAGAACCAGGCCGAGGCGCTGGTGCTCCAGAAGAAGAACGGCTTCCGCGCGGAGATCGCGAAGCTCGAGGCGGAGGCGAAGGGCATCGAGAACGAGGCGACCGTCGCCGCCGAGACGTCGCGCGCGATCGCGGAGCAGGAGCTGCAGCGCCTGCGCGCGGAGCTGGCGAAGCTCTCGCTCCAGGTCGAGACCGTGCTCCCGGCCGAAGCGCAGGCCAAGGCGCAGGCGGCGCGCGCGCGCGCGGACGCGGCGCCGACCGTCGAGAACGGGCGCGCGTCGGCCGAGGCGCTCGGCGTCGTCGCGCAGGAGTGGGCGTCGGCGGGCGAGCACGGGCGCGACGTGTACGTGCTGCAGCAGCTCGACGCGATCGTGTCGGCGGCGGTCGAGCGCGTCGCGAACGCAGAGATCGGGCTCGTCGAGGTCGTCGACGGCGGGGACGGGGAGAGCCTCGGCGCGGCGCTCGCGGCCTTCCCGCGCGGCGTCGCCCGGGTGCTGGCGGAGACCGGGCACGCGATGGGCATCGACGTGCGCGCGCTCTTCGCCCCGGCGGAGCCCGACGTGATCGCCCTGCCGCAGAACCCCGACACGCTCCGGGGAGGCGCGCGATGATCGGCGTCGTCCTCGTCATCCTCGTCACGGCCGCGGTCGTGGTTGGGCTCCTAGGCTTCGTCGTCCGCTCGCTCCTCTTCGTGAGCGAGCCGAACGAGGCGCTCATTTTCGCCGGCGCGCGCCGCCAGCTCGGGCCCAGCACCGAGCTCGGCTACCGCGTCGTCCGCGGCGGACGGAGCATGCGCACGCCCCTGCTCGAGGCCGTGCACCGCATGGACCTGACGATGTTCACGATCGACGTCGTCGTCCAGAACGCGTACTCCAAGGGCGGCATCCCCCTCAACGTCGTCGCCGTCGCGAACGTAAAGGTGTCCGGCGACGAGCCGCTCCTCGACAACGCGATCGAGCGCTTCCTCGGCCGCACGCGGCCCGAGGTGATGCGCATCGCGAAGGAGACGCTGGAGGGGAACCTGCGCGGCGTGCTCGCCCAGCTGACGCCCGAGCAGGTGAACGAGGACAAGACGAGCTTCGCGCAGACGCTCATCGTCGAGGCCGAGCACGACATGCACCGCATGGGTCTCGTGCTCGAGACGCTCAAGGTGCAGAACGTCTCCGACGACGTCGGTTACCTCAACTCGATCGGCCGCATCCGGGGCGCCGTCGTTCGCCGCCAGGCCGCCATCGCCGAGGCCAACGCCCAGAGCGAGGCGGCGGTGCAAAAGGCGAACAACTCGATGAACAGCGAGCTGTCGCGGTTCGACGCGGATCTCGAGATCGCGCGCCAGCAGTTCAAGAAGCGCATCGCCGACGCGACCAGCAAGCGCGCGGCGATGATCGCCGAGGCCGAAGGGCAAGTCGCCTCCGCGATCGCGCAGGTGCGCGCGGAGATCGAGCGGCAGGGCGCGCGCGTGCTGCAGGTGCAGCGCAAGCTGGACGCCGAGGTCGTTCAACCCGCGGAGGCCCAGTGCAAAGCCGCGGTCGAGCGGGCGCGCGGCGACGCGGCGCGCATCCTCGAGCAAGGCAAGGCGCAGGCCGGCGCGCTGCGCCTGATGGTGGCTGAGTACGCGAAGGCGGGCCCGAACGCGCGGCAGGTGCTGGCGCTCCAGAAGATGCTCCCCCTCGTGAGATCCGTGAGCGGCGCGCAGCAGAAGCTCACGATCCGCAAGCTCACGCTCCTGCCGGACCGCGGCGCTGTGAAGGATGGTACGGGCGCGCACGATCTCGCGCGGAGCGCCATCGGCAGCGTCGAGCAACTCCGCGCGGCCACGGGCATCGACCTGGCCGCGATCGCGCGACGCCTCGGCGCGGCGCCCTCCCCGAAATCCGACGGGGGTGCGTGAACGTGGGCAGCGACAAGGTCCTTTCTTTGACGCAGTCGGTGGCGTAGGTTGCGCCTGTGAGCGGCGGCGATTCGAAGCGCCCCAGCCAGGCGCCTACCGGGATGGACCCGCCCGCGGGGATGACGGCTCCCGTGGATCCGCACCGCGATCTCGCGGGCGCGCTCCATGACGTGTCCAACGCCCTGACCGTGATGCTCGGCTGGGTGCAGGAGTCTCGGGCGGACCACGCGACGCGCGAGTCCGTCGCGTACGCGCTCGGCATCATCGAGCAGCGCGCGCGCATCGCGCGCGATTTGGCGCGCCGCGCGATCGGCGCGGGCGCGAAGATCCTCGATCAAGACGGCCAGCTCGACGCGACGCTCCGCGACGCGCTCGACGCGCTCGCCGTCATGGCGACGCGGGTGGGCGTGCGCGTTCGGCTCGTCGGCGCAGCGGCCGGTGTGAAGGTCCCGGCCGCCGGCGATCTCTCGCAGATCGTCACCAACCTCGTCATGAACGCGCTCGCGTACGCCCCGACCGGCAGCGAGGTGACGGTCTCCGCCGAGGCGACGACCGACCGCGCGGGCGTCATCGACGTGACCGACCGGGGCTCCGGCGTCGCTCCGGCGCGGCGCGACAGCATCTTCGAGGGAGACACGAAGCGCGAGGGCGGCGCGGGCGTCGGCCTCCGCCACGCGCGCGCGCTCGCCCGCGCGATCGGGGGCGACGTCGAGCTCATCGCCGACCCGCACGGCGCGCGCTTCCGCGTGACGTGGCCGCGCCTCGACGGCCTCCCGAAGCCCCCGCAGTCGGTCGCGCGCATCCGCGTCCTCGAGGGGACGCGCGTGCTCGTCCTCGAGGACGACGGCGACGTGATCGATCTGCTCGAAGCGAGCCTCGGCGCGCGCGGCGCGGAGGTGACGATCGTACGCAGCCACACCGAGCTCGCCGCCGCGCTTACCAAGCCGCACGACGCCGCGCTCCTCGATCTGTCGCCCATCGCCGGCAGCGAGCGCGCCGCGTTCGACGCGCTGCGGATGTTCGCGCCGAACGCGCGCATCGTCGTGATGACCGGCAACGCCGAGGGCCTCCCGAAGGAGATCGCGACCGACGGCGTCCGCCTCGTTCGAAAGCCCTTCGAAGTCAGTGAGATCGTCGCCGCGCTGCTCGAACCGCGCACAAAGGCTTGACTCTCCTGACGTTGCGGATATGTTCGCCGCCGCTTCGCGAAGGTGGCGGAATTGGCAGACGCACTAGCTTGAGGTGCTAGCGGGTAACACCGTAGGGGTTCAAGTCCCCTCCTTCGCACAATGAATCTCCCCAAACGCGCTCGACGGGCCCGACTCCGTGGTTCGCGATGCGGCTCCTGACGACGTGTGCTTCCGAGAACATGCGCCTCGCGTCGCACGCGACCTTATCGCTCGCGCGGTTGTTCAACTCAGAAGACGTGGTAG
>JAYVXL010000538.1:0-4894 GCA_043785185.1 Myxococcales bacterium | reverse complement strand
CGCCGGTGCTTCGCTTGCGTTTGCGCGAATCCCCTGTAAGAACCCGTAATTCCGCCGTGACCAGCCCCTCGACACCCGCGCCGCAGTCCCTTCCGCGCCCTCACCCGTACGAGAGCTTCGTGCACCTCGTGCAGAAGCCGGCCCGCTACCTCGGCGGCGAGTACGGGGCGCGGCCGAAGGACTGGGCGAGCGTGCGCGCGCGCGTCTGCCTCGCGTTCCCCGACGTCTACGACATCGGGATGAGCCACCTCGGCTTCAAGATCCTCTACAAGATCCTGAACGACCACCCGGACACGCTCGCCGAGCGCTGCTACGCGCCCTGGGTCGACATGGATCGCGAGCTGCGAGCACGCGGCCTTCCGCTCGTATCGCTCGAGTCCGCGCGGCCGCTCTCGGACTTCGACGTCATCGGCTTCTCGCTCCAGTTCGAGCTGACCTATTCGAACATCCTGTCGATGCTCGATCTCGGCGGCGTGCCGCGTCGCTCGGCGAATCGCGGCGAAGGCGATCCGCTCGTCATCGCCGGCGGTCCGACGGCGACGCACCCCGAGCCGGTGAGCGCGTTCATCGACGCGATCGTCATCGGCGACGGTGAGGAGCGCGCGACCGAGATCGCGCTGCTCTGGACGGAGCTTCGCGCCGCCGGCGTCCCGCGCGCCGAGCGCCTGCGCCGCCTCGCGACGCTGCGCGGCGTCTACGTGCCGTCGCTCTACTCCACGAAGGTCGACCCCGACACCGGCTTCACCGTCGTGGACGCGCCGCTCGCCGACGCGCTGGGCCACGCGCGCTTGCCTGTCGAGCGCTCGCTCGTCGACGATCTGAACAAATACCCCTTCCCCGACGACGGCCCGATCGGCGGCCCCGAGGCGATCTTCGACCGCATGTCGATCGAGATCGCACGCGGCTGCACCGAGGGCTGCCGCTTCTGCCAGGCGGGCATGATTTACCGGCCCGTGCGCGAGCGCGACCCCGACCAGATCGTCGAGACGCTCGTCAGCGCCATCAAGAAGAGCGGCTACGACGAGGCGAGCCTCACGTCGCTGTCGACGGCCGACTATTCGTGCATCGCGCCGCTCGTGAAGAAGGTGACCGAGCGCCTGACGCCCGAGAAGGTGTCGCTCGGCGTGTCGAGCCTCCGCGCGTACGGGCTCTCCGAGGACGTGCTCGACGATTTGCAGCGCGTCCGCGCGACGGGCGTGACCTTTGCCCCCGAGGCAGGCAGTCAGCGCATGCGCGACGTCGTCAACAAGAACGTCACCGAAGAGCAGCTGATGCAGACCGCCGAGCGCATCTTTGCGCGCGGCTGGGCGTCGATGAAGCTCTACTTCATGATCGGCCTGCCGACGGAAGAGGAGGAGGACGTCCGCGAGATCGTCCGCGTCGGGCAGCGCGCGCGGGAGGCCGGCAAGCGCGTGAAGAAGGAGCGCAACCTCGGCGGCGCGCCGAAGGTCACCGTCAGCGTCTCGACGCACGTTCCCAAGCCGCACACGCCGTTCCAATGGTGCGCGATGGACCCGGCGCCGATCGTGCGCGAGAAGCAGGGCTGGCTCGCGCAAGAGGCCGGTCACGGCAACATCGAGCTGCGCATGCACGACTGCGACACATCGTGGCTCGAGGGCGTCTTCGCGCGCGGCGACCGCACTCTCTGCGACGTGCTCGAGCGCGCGTACGAGGCCGGCGCCAAGTTCGATTCGTGGGAGGACCAGCTCAAGATCGGCGTGTGGGAGCAGGCCTTCGAGGCGTGCGGCGTCGACATCGCCAAGTACCTCGGCACCATCCCGGTGACGGCGCGACTCCCTTGGGATCACATCTCCGTCGGCCTCGAGGACGGCTTCCTGGCGCGCGAGTACCGCAAGGCGCTCTCGAGTCGGTTGAGCGTGCCGTGCGGAAAGGCGGCGGGCATGTTCGTCCACCACACGAACCTCGACGACGCCGGCGCCGACGCGCGCCGCCTCGTCTGCTACGACTGCGGCGTCGCGTGCGATTTGTCGGCGATGCGCAGCGAGCGGCTCGTGTACTTGAGCAAGCTCGGCGCGAAGTCGAAGGTGTCGCCGAAGGAGCTCCCGGAGATCGCCGCGAGCGGCAAGGGCAAGGCGCCGCCGCCGCGCATCGTGCAGGGGCAAGCGCGTCGCTACCGCTTCGCGTTCACGAAGGTCGGCCCGAGCGCGTTCCTCTCGCACCTCGACTTGATCCGCGCGCTGCCGCGCGCGTTCCGTCGCCTCGAGCTGCCGCTCTATTACAGCTCTGGTTACCACCCGAAGCCGGAGATGACGTTCGGCCCCGCGCTCAGCCTCGGCGTCGCGAGCCTCGCCGAGATCGTCGACGTGAAGCTCACGTGCGACGTCGACCCTGCCGCGATCCTCGACGGGCTCTCCGCGGGCTCGGGCGACGGGCTCCGCTTCATCGGCGGCGTGACGCTTGGCGAGCAGGACGCGAGCGTGTCGCGCATCGTGGACGCAGCGCGCTACGTCGTCGCCGTTCCGCGCGTCGTGGTGGACGAGCTCGGCGGCGTCGCGTGGATGGACGGCGCCATCACCAAGTTCCTCGCCGATACCGAGCGCAAGGTGCTCCGCAAGATCGACGGCATCGGCAAGTGGGTCAACGCCCGCGAGTTCGTGCGCCACATCGCGCGGGCGGACGACGACAACGCGCTCGGAGCGGCGGGGCTCGTCGGCGATCTCGTCCCCGTCACCGTCGACGTCGAGATCCGCGGCTCCGGCGCCGTGAAGATCAGCGAGGTCATGGAGGCGCTCGCCCCCGAGATGCCGCACCGGGCCGTGCGCGTCGCGATCGGCATGTGGAAGGACGGCGCGATCGCCTCCCCGCTCGATCTGCCGTCCGTCAAGAAGACCCGCACGGCCGTCGCTGCGGCCGACGGTGAGGCGCTCGTCACGGCGACGCCTGCCGAGTAGCGTCGCCGCGTGCCCGTTCCGCTCGTCGCGCCCACGACGCTCGCCGTCCTTGCGCTGGTCAGCTTCTTCGCCGGGCTCGTCGACGCCATCGCGGGCGGTGGCGGCCTGCTCACGGTGCCGGCGCTGCTGACTGCGGGATTGCCGCCGCACCTCGCGCTCGGCACGAACAAGGGGCAAGCGTCGTTCGGCGCCATCGCGTCGTTCGCGTCGTTTTGGTCGCGCGGCGCCATCGACCGGCCGCGCGTGCCCATCGCGTTCACGCTCGGCTTCCTCGGTTCACTCGCAGGCGCCGCGCTGCTCTTTCTTCTCAGCCCCGCGCGCCTGCGGCCGATCGTGCTCGTACTCCTCGTCGTCGCGGCCGCTGTGGTGGCGCTGCGCCGCACGACTGCGGCGACGACGCCCTGGGCCACGCGTCCGCGCCTCGCGCTCGGCCTCGTCGCGCTCGGCCTCGGTGCGTATGACGGCTTCTTCGGCCCCGGTGTCGGTTCGATGCTGATCGTGGCGAACGCGCTGCTCTTCGGCGACAACCTCACGCGGGCGTCGGGCAACGCGAAGGTCGTGAACCTCGCGTCGAACCTCGCCGCGCTCCTCCTCTTCGCGGTGCGCGGGACCGTCCTCTGGCACGTCGCGCTGCCGATGGCTGCCGCCAATGCGCTGGGCGCGTTCGTGGGCGCACGGCTCGCGATCAAACGCGGCGATCGCTTCGTGCGTGGCGTGGTGCTTCTCGTCGTGCTCGCCCTCGTCGTGAAGCTCGCGATCGACCTCGCGCGCCCGTGAGGCCGGCCCCGCTTGCAGCTTTGCCCGTACGCTCCGATACTGTCGCCAAACAATGACGGGTTCGCCCTCACGCCTCGTCTTCGGCCTCGCGGTGCCGGAGACACTCGCGGCACCCGATGCCGGGGTGGGGACGCTCATTCGTTGGATCGGCGCGCGAGCCGGCGTGGATCTCGTGCGCTTCCAGGTGCCGTCGTACGAGGCCCTCGCGCGACAGATGGTCGAAGGCGCGCTCCACGTGGCGTGGCTTCCCCCGATCGTCTTTCTGCGCCTCGAGCTCGAGGGGATCGCCGCGCCGCTCGTCGTGAATCGCCGCCGCCGCACCGGGTCGAGCGGTTACCAGTCGGTGCTCGTCGTGCCGCTGGCCTCCGACGCCGAGTCGCTCGAGGACTTGCGCGGCGCGAGCGTCGCGTGGGTCGATCCGCTGAGCGCGAGCGGTTATGTCCTGCCACGCATCCAGCTCGCCGCGCGCGGGATCGACCCGCGGCATATATTTTCGCAGGAGCGCTTCTACGGCTCGCACAAAGCTGTCGTAAAGGCATTGATCGACGGCCAAGCCGACGTTGCGGCAACGTTCGCCGGCCTCGACGACGTCGGTTCCGTCTCGCGCGGCGGGTGGACGAACGAGACCGGTGAGTACTCGCCGCTGCGCGTGCTCGCGACGTTCGGCGAGATCCCCTCGGACCTCATCGCGGTACGAAACGACGTTGACCCGCAGCTGCGCGCAGCTCTGGGACAAGCGTTCTGCGACGCGTGCGTGGAGCCTGCGATTGCGCCTCTCGTGAAGCGCACGTTCGGGGTCGAGTCGTTCTCGCACGACGCGTTCGAGGGCTACGACGGGCTGCGGCGCGCGATCGACGCGGCAGGGGCGCGCGGGCTCATGGATCTGGCGGTCGTGAACTCGACGCGCCTGCCGACGCGTCCACCAGGGCCCGGCTCGGCCTAGCGGAGTTGGCGAGCGGGGTGTCCTGGGACGCCGTGGGGCGTCCGGGGACGGCGGGTGTAGCGGGCGAACACCTCGCGGCGGGAGCTCGCTCGCTGCCGGCCACACGGCAAAGTCGTTGCCTAGCGAAGGGTTTTGGTCGGTCCGCCATCGCGCGATGGTGCGCGGGCGCCGCCGGCACGGCGCGTGCTCTATCGCTCCCCATGCACTTCATGGCCTTCGCCCTCAAGCGCGCCCACCTCTCCTCTCTCAACCTCGTCCGCCC
>JAYVXL010000537.1:0-4908 GCA_043785185.1 Myxococcales bacterium | reverse complement strand
ACATCGCGTGCGCGGCGGTCGAGGCGTTCGGACGAATGGACGGCGGCGCGCGCGAGGACGGCCTCTTCGCCGCGCTCGATCACACCGACCCCGAGGTCGTGAAGCTCGCCCTCGTCGAGGTCGCCCGCCTGCCCGACGCGCGCGCGCTCGCGCGGCTCGGCATGTGCCTCGACCACCCGGGCGCGGACGTCCGAAAGCTCGCCGGCGAGCTGCTCGGTCACGCCGGCGGCGCAGGTGCGCAGGCGCTCCTCCGCGCGCGCCTCTTCCGCGAGCGTGAGCCCGCCGTGCGCGAGTCGCTGACGAGCGCGCTCATGACCCCGCCGCGCGAGCCGGAGGAGTAGCGCGTGAGCGTCCGGCGGAGCTCGCTCTTCGGTCCGAGTGACATTCCTCTCAAGCAGGAGGAGTACCGGTTGCTTCGCGACCTCTTCGTCACCAAGATCGGCGTGCACTTCGGCCCCGAGGCACGCTTCTCCCTGGAGCGCCGCCTGCGCGAGCGCCTCAGCGTGCTCAAGCTCTCCACGTTCGCCGAGTACTACCAGTACCTGCGCTTCCACCCGCTCGCGATGAGCGAGTGGGAGGAGGCCGTGGAGCTGCTCACGACGAACGAGACGTACTTCTTCCGCGAGGACTACCAGCTGCGCTCGTTTCGCGCGGAGCTCCTCCCGCTGCTCGCGGCGCAGGCGCGCATCAGGAAGCGCCTCTCCATCTGGAGCGCCGGCTGCTCGACCGGCGAGGAGGCCTACACCATCGCGATCCTCCTGCGGCAGTCGGGCCTCTTCGAAGGGGTGGACGTGCGGGTCTACGGCTCGGACTTGTCGAAGCGCTGCGTCGCCGCGGCGCGCCGCGGCGTGTACGGGCCTGCTTCGTTTCGCGTCACGCCCGGCGAGGTGAAGCGCGAGTTCTTCGTCCAGAAGCCCGACGGCCACCACGTCGCCGACTCGATCCGAGCCATGTGCCAGTTCGGGCAAATGAACCTGCTCGACGAGAGCAAGGCCCGCCTCCTCGGGCGCGCGGACGCGATCTTCTGCCGCAACGTCCTCATCTACTTCGACACGGAGAAGCGCCGCCGCACGATCGACATCTTCCACGAGCGCCTCTACCCGGGCGGCATCCTCCTGCTCGGGCACTCCGAGTCGCTCTTGAACGTGTCGACCGCGTTCGAGCTTTTGCACCTCAAGGAAGACCTCGTCTACCGCAAGCCCAAGACGTTCACGGCGGGGACCGAATGAGATAGGGTGTTGAGAAGCGAGTTCATGTCCGTATCGCCGCCGCCCATCCGCCTCCTCATCATCGACGACTCTGCGTACAACCGCCGCAACATCGCGGACGTGTTCGCGGGGACGGACGAGGTCGAGGTCGTCGGCAAGGCCGCCGACGGCGAAGAGGCGCTGCGCCTGGTGACGCTGCTCAAGCCGGACGTCATCACGCTCGACCTCGAGATGCCGCGCATGGACGGCTTCACGTTCCTCCGCATCTTGATGAGCAAGCAGCCGACGCCCGTGATCGTGGTGTCGAGCTATTCGCAGAAGGAGAACGTCTTCAAGGCGCTCGAGATCGGCGCGCTCGACTTCGTCGCGAAGCCGACCGCGCAGATCGCGCCGGACGCGACCGAGGTGCGCGAACAAATCCTCGCGAAGGTCCGCCTCGTGCGCAGCCTCCGGCCGACGTTCCAGCCGCCGACCTCTCAGCGCCCGCGCGGGCTGAGCGGCTCGTTCACCGCGGACGGCCGCGCCGCCGTCGAAGGCGCGGGGCCTTCCACCGAGCGGTACGTCGCGCCGCGCCACCTCGTCGCGATCGCCAGCTCGACGGGCGGCCCGAGCGCGCTGCTCGAGATCTTCTCGAAGATTCCGGCGACGTGGACCGGCGGCCTCGTCGTCGCGCAGCACATGCCCGACAAGTTCACGCGCACGTTCGCCGAGCGCCTCGACAAGAAGGGGCCCGTGCGCTGCTCCGAGGGGCAGGAGGGCGACGCCGTCGGACGGCTCACCGGCTTCGTGTGCCCGGGCCGCCAGTGCATGGAGGTCCACCTCACCTCTGGCGAGTACCGCTTGCGTGTCGTGCCGGCGAGCTCCGCCGACCGCTACGTCCCGAGCGCCGATCGCCTCCTCAAGAGCGTCGCGGCCGCGGCGGGCTCGCGGGCGGTCGGCGTCATCCTGACGGGGATGGGCGACGACGGGGTCGAAGGCGCCAAGGCGATCCGCGACGTCGGCGGCACGGTGATCGCCGAGTCGCAGGAGACGGCGGTCGTCTACGGCATGCCCGGCGCGGCCGTCCGCGCCGGCGTTCCGAACCGCGTCCTGCCGCTCCCGCTGGTCGCCGACTTCCTCGCCAACTTGCCGGGCTGAGGGGGCCCGCGCGGATGAGGGCACGCCTCGCAACCCTCTCCGTTCTCGCCGTCGCGTCGCTCGGCGCGCTGTTTGCCGCGTGCGGCTCGGGCCACGACGGCGCGGCGCCGCCGGCGGCGAGCGACGGCGGCGCAGACGCGTCGGGGCCGGCGAAGAGCGACGCGACGGCGGACGGCCCGCCGTCGCGCGGCCGCGGGGACGTCGTGCTCCTCACCCTCTCGGACTGGCGGGGCCAGGTGGCGCCGCTCGACGAGCCGGCCGACGGCGGGGCGCCGGGCCGCTACGGCGGGCTCGCGGCGCTGACGACGGCGTTCCTCGCGGAGCGCGCCGCCGCGCCCGGGGCGCTCCTTCTCTCCACCGGCAACGCGTTCGGGTCGACGCCGCTCGTTTCGAGCGCGACGGGCGACAAGCTCGCCGCGACCGGCCTCGGGATGATGGGCCTGAACGTCGGGGCGCTCGGTCCGCACGAGCTCGATCGCGGCACGGCGAAGCTCTCGGCGCTCCTCGACTTGGGCGCCTTCCGCGTGACGGCGACGAACCTCGACAACGTCAGCCAGGCGCTCGGCCCGCAGCCGGTCACTCCGTTCCTCCTCTACGACGTCGGTGACGCCGATGCGGGTCGCCGCGTGAAGCTCGCCATCCTCGGCCTCACGGACTTCCGCCTCGCGGATCTGCAGTTCGCGTCGAACCTCGACAAGCTCGCGGTCAAAAGCCCGATGGACCTCGCCGGCACGGCGGCCGCGGCGAACGAGGCCGCCGCCAACGCGCGCCTCGTCGGCGCCGACGTCGTCATCGCGCTCACCAACGTCGGCGTGGGCGACGCGTCGGGGCCGACGCCGCAGGGGCCGCTCCTCGACCTCGCGCGCGCGCTCAAGGGCGTCGACGTCCTCGTCGGCGGCGAGACCGACCGCGCCATCACTGTGGACCTCGGCTCGCTCCTCGTCATGCAGAACCGCAGCCGCGGGCGCACGTACGGACGCATCCGCCTCCGCGTGGACGGCGGCGCGGTGCAGGTCGTCAGCGCGGACGTCGTCGAGCCGCGCGCGTACGCCGCGACGTCACCCATCTGCGACGCCGGCGCGGACGGCGGCGGCGCGTGCCGCTGCCCGCTCGGCCCGTGCGCGGCCGGCGCGACGTGCAACGCGGCGTCGGGGCTCTGCGAGACCGAGCTCATCGCGCCGAACAAAGACGCGCTCGACGCGATCCAGGGGGCGACGGCGGCGATCGGCCCGCTCCTCGACACGGCCATCGCGACGGCGACCGACGCGTTTCCTCGCGACGGCGTGCTCGAGCGGAAGCAAGAGACCGCGCTCGGCGATCTCGTCGCGGACGCCATGCGCGCGCGCTACGGCGCGCAAATCGCCTTCGTCCCCGGGTCGCGCCTCGGCGCGCCGCTCCCCTCCGCGTACAAGGCCCCCGACGCGCTGAGCCGCGCGACGGCGCCGTTCGATCTCGTCGTCGGCGACGTCGACGCGTTCCTGCTCCCGGACGTCGAGTCCGCCGTCGTTCGGCAGCTCACGGGCCAGACCCTGTGGCAAATCCTCGAAGCGAGCGTCGCCCGCGCGCCCGCGCCGGCGCCGGCGTTCCTGCAAGTGAGCGGGCTCTCGTTCTCGTACACGACGAAGCCCGACGCCGGCTCGCGCGTGAAGACGGTGACGCTCGACGGTGGCAGAGCGATCGCGCCGAACGACGCGACGCTCTACACGGTCGTGCTGACCGAGACGCTCAGCCGCGGCGATCTCGGCTACCGCTCGCTGGCGGAGCCGGTGCCGACGCCGTCGCGGGAGCTCCTCTCCGACATCGTCGTCGAGCTCTTCAAGCAGAAGTCGCCGCTCACGCCGCCGCTGATGTTCACGCGCATCGTCAACGTGCCGTGAGACGGTGGAGCGATCGCGCGCGCGTTCGTGCTGCGACCGTTCCATTGCACGGACGGTTGCTCTAGGCTTCAAGTCCTCATGAGCATTCCTCAGGACCAAGAGCTCACCAGCCTGCTCGAGCTCGGCGATCGCATCGTCGCCCGCGCCACGAAGGGCGGCGTGACCGTGGCCGAGTGCCTGCTTCGCTCCGGGCGCGAGCTCTCGGCGAAGGTCCGCCTCGGCGAGCCGGAGCTCGTGGAGGAGGCGGGGCACCGCTCGGCGGGCATGCGCGTGATGAAGGGCAAGCGCGTCGCGATGACGTCGACGAGCGACCTCACCGAGCGCGGCATCGATCGCTTCGTCTCCGACGCGCTCGAGCTCGTCGAGCTGTCGCAGGAAGACCCGTTCGCCGGCCCTGCCGATCCGAAGCTCCTCACCGATCCGAAGGATGCGCCCGATCTCGACCTCTTCGATCCGGCCGGCGGCGCCGTCGACGCGGCGCAGGCGATCGCCATGGCCAAGGTCGGCGAGGACGCGGCGCGCGCGTTCGACGCGCGCATCACCAACAGCGAGGGGGCGACGTTCGGGCGCACCGCCGGCGGCGCGGCGATCGTGCTCTCGAGCGGCTTCCGCGCGGCGTACAGGGGCTCGTACGCGTCGCTCTCGGTCGTCCCGGTGGCCGACGACGAGGGCGGCAAGAAGCGCCG
>JAYVXL010000536.1:0-4909 GCA_043785185.1 Myxococcales bacterium | reverse complement strand
GTCGCTCGCCCCCGCGCGCGAGCGGCGGCGCCCGCGCGACTGGCGCTGGCAGGTCCGGCACGCCATCACCTCCGTCGAGTCGCTCGCCGGCGCGATGCGCCTCTCGGCGTCGGAGCTCGAGGGCGCGCGCCGGGCCGAGCAGGCGGGGCTGCCCATCGGCATCACGCCGTATTACGCGAGCCTCGCCGATCCGCTCGATCCGTCTTGCCCCATCCGCAAGCAGTGCGTCCCCGACGCCCGCGAGGCGCGCGAGGTGCCCGGCGATTTGGCGGATCCGCTCGGTGAGGTGGCGCACGAGGTGGCCCCGCACTTGGTGCAGCGTTACCCCGATCGCGTGCTCCTCCTGGCGACCGATCGCTGCGCGGTCTACTGCCGCTTCTGCACGCGCTCGCGCATGGTCGGCGACGGCGGCGGCGCGGTGCCGCTCGCGGCCCTCGAGCCGGCGCTCGCGTACGTGCGCGCGCACGCGGAGATCCGCGACGTGATCGTGAGCGGCGGGGATCCCCTCGCGATGGCCACCGATCGCATCGTGCGCATCGTCGCCGCGATCCGCGCGATCCCGCACGTCGACACGATCCGGCTCGCCACGCGGGTGCCGGTGACGCTCCCCATGCGCGTCACCGCGGAGCTCGTGCGCGCGCTGCGGCCGTACCACCCGCTCTGGGTGATGACGCACTTCAACCACCCGAAGGAGCTCACCAAGGCCTCGCTCGCCGCGTGCGTGCGCCTCGCCGACGCGGGCTTCCCGGTGATGAACCAGACGGTGCTCCTCGCGGGAATCAACGACTCGGCCGAGACGCTCGAGGCGCTCTTCCGCGGCCTCGTGCGCGCGCGCGTCCGGCCGTACTACCTCCTGCAGACCGATCCGGTGCGCGGCACGGCGCACTTGCGCACGCCTCTCGCGCGCGGCGTCGCGCTGATCGGCGCGCTGCAGGGCCGCCTCACGGGCATCGCGCTGCCGAAGCTGATTTGCGACACGCCGGGCGGCCGCGGCAAAGTCCCCCTCCTGCCCGACTACGTCCACGCCCGGGAGCCCGGGCGAACGACCCTTCGGACGTTCCGTGGCGAGCTCGTCGACTACCTCGATCCCCCGCCCGCGTTCGAGTAGCCTCGTCGTTGGTATGCGCTTCCGCCCTCTCGTCGCCGCTGCGGCCCTCGCCTTTGCGCTCCCTCTGGCGCTCTCGTCGCCGAGGCTCGCTTCTGCGCAGCCCGCGCCGCCGGAGCTGAAGGCCCATATGGACGCCGGCGACAAAGCCGCAAAGGCGAAGGACTGGGACAAGGCCGCCGCCGAGTACAAGGCGGCGTTCGAGCTCGCGCACGCCGCCGCGGCGCTCGACGGGCTCGCGAACGCGCTCTACCAGGCGAAGCGCCCGCCCGAGGCGTTCGAGGCCTACGACGAGCTCCTCCGCAGCTACGGCGACGGTCTCGCCGCGCCGAAGAAGGCGCTCGCGACGGCGCGCATGAAGGAGCTCGCGGCGCACACCGGCGTCATTCAGGTGACCGTCCCCGAGCCGGGCGCGGAGATCTTCCTCGACGACAAGGCGATCGGCCTGTCGCCGCTCCCGCCGCGCCACGTGGCCGCGGGCGCGCACAAGGTCCGCGTCGTCAAGGCCGGCTTCGCGGCGTTCGAGCAGGCGGTGTCGGCGGCCGACGGCCAGACGGCGACGGTCACCGTCGCCCTCACCCGCGAGACGACGCGCGGGCGCCTCGTCGTGCGCGAGAAGGAGGGCAAGTCGATGCGCGTCGTGATCGACGGGCTCGACGTCGGGCCCACGCCGTACGAAGGCGACGTCGACGCCGGCGCCCACGAGGTCCTCGTTCGCAGCTCGGCGGGCGCGAGCACTCCGCAGCGCGTGGAGGTCGAGCGCGGCAAGTCGGTCACGCTGGAGCTCGCGACCGCCGCGACGACGACGCACCTCGAGGTCACGACGGGCGATCACCTCGCGATCATCTTCTTCGACGGCAAGCCGCTCGCCGAGGGCTCGTTCAACGGCGAGGTCGCGCCCGGCGAGCACACGCTCGTCGTGTCGAAGGAGGGCTGGGATCGCATCGAGAAGAAGATCGCGCTCGCCCCGAGCGGCCGCGAGAAGCTCGACCTCGTGCTCACCAAGAGCCGCGACGCGAAGCCGGCCGCGAGCATCGCCCTCGAGACGGCGCCGGCCGGGCAGGGCATGTACGGCGGCTTCGGGCTCGGCGGCATCGGCATGCCGACGGGCTCGGGCAACGAGCTCGAGGCGCGGTGCACCGACCTCGGCGCCTCGAGCTGCACGACACCGATGCCGCTCGGCGCCGCGGTGATGGGGTACGTCGGGTACTCGTTCGATCCGATCGGCTTCGAGGTCATGCTCGGCGGCGAGTTCGACCAGACGAAGCCCAAGGCGAACTTCGCGGGCTACACCGGCCAGGCCACGTCGTACAACGCGGCCGTCACGGGCCCGCCGCGCGTCGAGGAGTTCACGTTCGTGCGCGCGGGCGGCATCGTCGCGGTCCGGATGCGGGCGAGCGTCGAGGGCAGGCACCTGCGCGGCACCTTCGCGCTCGGCCCGGGCTTCGCGTACAAATTCGCCGCCCTCAGCGAGCGCAAGTCGACGTCGACCGACGGCAAGAACCTGCAGGACGTCTACGCGCCGCCCGCGCAGACCTACGCGTCGCCGGCGATCACCGCCGACGTCGCGCTGCAGTGGCGCCTCACGCCGAAGACGGCGCTCTCGCTCGGCCTGCTCCTCTGGCTCGAAGGGGCGAACTTCTCCGACGTGCGCGCGCCCGGGGATCTGCGCCGCTACATGGCGCCCCCGAACGGCGGCGGGTCGCCGGTGCCGGTGGCGACGCCGCCCTACCAGATCGCGGGCGGCGGCCAGCTGTTCATCGGGCCGTACCTCGGCATGCACTTCGGGCCTTAGCGCGCGGGCGAGCCTAAGCGCTCACGCGTCCGAGGTTGGGGTACGCGGGGCGGCGCTCAATCGGTGCCGGCGTCGGCGGCGCCGGCGTCGGCGGCGTCCGTTCCGCTGTCCAAAGGACGCGCGTCCGGGCCGGCGTCCCGCACCGGCGCGCCGCCGTCGACGAGCGGGACCGTAGCGCCCGGGCACGCCTGCGCGTAGACCGGGAACGGCTGCGGCTTCTTGCCCTGGGCAAGCTGGAACTTCGCCGCGTTCGACTGAGCGGTGCGGAGGTCCGCGCAATCCTTGTCGCAGACGTGAACTCGCCTAGTGACGCCGTCCGGCGCGAGCTCGAGCTGCCAGCCCCTCCCGTCCTTGCAACCCGGAGAGATGGGGACCGTCGCGGGGCCGACGGGGTTCTGGTTGTCGTAGCTCACCGAGCCGTTGGCCGCGACGCCGGTCGGGACGTCGTACGTGCACGTCGCGAGAAAATCGGTGATGTCCGAGATCGCGGCTGGGCCTTGATCCTCGGTGTAGTAGCCGCCGTTCTGCCCGACGGCGAACGCGTTCGGGTTCGGCGTCACCGGCCCTGTCGCTCCGCTCGAGCGGAACTGCACCACGTACGTCCGGATACCGCTCGCGCTCCGCGCGTCGCCGGCGAGCTGAGGCAGGCTCGCGCCGCCGCCGCAGTCGTCGGCGAACGGGCCCGCGCCGAGGATGATGACCGCCTTGCGATCGTAGCTCGCGGAATAGCTGCTCGAGCTGAGCTTGGCGTACGTCCCCTTCAACGCGACGCTGAGCGCGGTGGGGCCGGGCACCGGGTTCGACGCGGCCGCCTTGATCTTCGCCGCGACCTCCGCTTGGCTTTCCTTCACGAGCGCCGCGCCGTCCTTCTCCGGCGCAAAGCCACCGCACGTCGTCTTCCCCGGCGTGAACGCGAACAAGAGCTTCGTGGCCTCGAAGACCGGATCCCCGAGCGCGAGCCCGAGCGCGTAATACGCCGCCTTGTTCGCGGCGTTCGTGCTCGTCAGGTCGTCCATGTCCGTCGTGTCATCCATGAGCACCGCGAGCACGTTCGGTGACGGCGCCAGCGGCACGAGCTGACAGGCCGCGCCGCCGTCGGCGTTGTTCGTCCCGCCGCCCGGGACTCCGCCGTCGGCGTCGGGGTTCGACGGCGACTCCTCGTCGCACAGCGGCTGGTACACCGTCTTCGGCGCGCAGAGACCGCTCGCCACGAGCCCGGCGATCCGGTGGGCCGGCGGCGTCGCGCCCGCCGCCGTCGGCTTGGTCAGCGCGCAGAGGCCCGGGGAGAGCTTGAAGATCTGCGGCCCGCTCGCGTCGATCGAGAACCCCTCGACGGGATCGAGGTCGAGCACCTCCGAGACCGAGCCGTCGTCGAAGAACGCGCGCACGTTCACGCCGCTGCCGTTCGTCACGAAGGGCACGTCCGGCGGCGGCGTCGGCGCGCCCGGCGTCTTCCAGAGCGCGTACGTGCACGTCTCCTCGTCGACGACCTGCGGCACGACGGCGTCGGGCAAACACAGCTTCGGGCTGAAGCACGTGCTCGAGTTTCCGAAGACGAGGCTGTCCGAGTAGTCGGGCAGCGTCTTCTCGTCGACGTCCATCGGCACGCACTGGCCCGCCTTGCACGTGAGGTTCTGATCGATCGGGCAGTTCTGGTCGAAGCACGAGAACTTCAGCGGCATCGGCAAGAAGAGCACGTGGTCCGCGCGGTAGTTCGTCCGCGCCGCGCGGAGCACGCGCGACGTGCCGTCGGTGTGCTTCGCGTCCTTCACGACCGGGATGGGCGTGATGACGCACGCTTGCTGGTCCTGCGTCGCGTCGGGATCCGTCGTCGCTTGGCGGTAGCCCGTCACGTAGACCGTGACCTGGCTGCCGCGGCCCGTCGACTGCAGGGCGAGCGTGCGCGGCAGGCGCGCGACGCCGTTCACCACGTCGTAGACGCCGCAGAACACGTTCGCGCCGCTGACCGCCGCGTCGATGCGAATCGACTTGAGCTCCTTCGGTACGCG
>JAYVXL010000535.1:0-4915 GCA_043785185.1 Myxococcales bacterium | reverse complement strand
GGCGCGCTGCTCGCCGTCGCGCTCTTCGCGGTTGGGGCGGGCGGCTGCGAGCGCGGCTGCCTCGCGCGGTGGCTCGCCGACAAAGGAGGGGCGGCAGGCCCCTCCCCAGGCCTCGCTCCCCCCACACGAGGGTCTGCGCCCTCGCAGGATCGCGCGGGGCTCACGCTGTCGGCGGTCGACTGCCCGGAAGGCATGGCGCGCTGCGGTGACGGCGTGGTGTCCGTCTCGCGCGCGTACCACTACGCCGAGCCGTGCACGGGCTCGCCGGAGCAATGCCAGTGCCCGTGGGAGCGCCTTGGTGACTGCGCGCGCGGATGCGCGGCCGAGGGTGCCCTCGTGGACGTTCCGCGCGAGCGCGCGCTCGGGCAGCTCTGCGCGCCGATCCCGAGCGCAGCGGGCGCCGCCGGCGCGGGGCGCCCGTTCGCCCTTGCGCCGCCGCCCGGTGCGATCGCGCCGTCGTGTGACGCGCCCTTCCTCTGCGACCACGGCCTGGTCGTGGCGTGCGGACCGCCGGCGCGCGTCGTCGGCGCGTGCGCGGACGGCTGCGCGCGCGACGGGCAGTCGCTCGAGCCGGAGGACGACGACGCGGTGCCGCTCACGCCGGACGCCGCGCTGGCGGTCCTCTGCAAACGCTAGACAAGACAAAACTAGCTACGTGACGTCGCCGCGCGACCAAGACCAAGCCCCACGGACGGCCATGAGGACGCCTCGGCGCGGGCCCGCCTACGCGCGCACGCACGTTCGCTGCGCAATAAGGTGCGCCACGCGCGGGGGTGGTGCGCGGTTAGCGCAGGGTCGCGCAACGCGATGCGCGTCGCGCGCACAGGGTGGCTGCGGGATCCAGATGGGAGCGTCGACGCGCGGGCGACCCGCATGAGGAACGCGCGATCCGGCGCGCGCGCGCAGGTGCCGTCGCGAGCGTGTACTTCAATGTAGGCAAGCGCCTGTAACGCCTCGCGAAAGCGAGGCGCCGCCGAGGGCGCGAGAGCGGCGCGATCCGCTTGTTTTTCGCAGGAAACGTGACGCCTGCGGGGATCTCTTGGCACACTTCGAGTGGGGGGGCGGTGACGCGAAGGCGCGGTCCACGCGGGAGGCGATTCGCCTGCCGCCGCCGCACCGCCGCGCCGCCGCACGTCGTTCGCGTGGGACCGAAAACTTCCGCCGTCGTTGGCGAGACGTTTGCAGAGCTTACTTGCGGAGCGCCTGGGCGGGCGAAACGGACATGAAGCGTTCGACCTTGGGAGTCGCGATTTTCGGGCTGGTGACGAGCGTGGCCGTCATGGGCGCGCAGGCCGAGCCCGCAAAGGCCGGCGCCGCTCGGGCGGACGACGACGCGCTCTCCGCGCCGGCGCAGCCGTCCGAGACGGCGAGCGAGACGCCCGCGGCGCCCGCCGCCCCGAAGCGCCCCGACGACGTGCACGCGAGCGCGGGCGCGAAGATCAGCGTGACGCCCACCGGCGCCGCCGATGCGACCGCCGGCTGCCCGAACGGGATGCTCGCGGTCGAAGGCGATTACTGCCCCTACGTCGAGCAGAAGTGCCTCCGCTGGCTCGACCCGGAGACCAAGATGCGCTGCGCGGAGTTCGCCCCGAGCGCGTCGCCCTCCTGCGCCGCGGGCAAGACGGCGCACAAGAAATTCTGCATCGACCGGTACGAGTACCCGAACAAGCCGGGCGAGAAGCCCCTCATCATGAAGACGTGGTACGAGGCGCGCGACACGTGCCAGTCCGTCGGCAAGCGCCTGTGCGGCGAGAGCGAGTGGACGCTCGCGTGCGAAGGCCAGGAGCACCTGCCGTACCCGTACGGCTACCAGCGCAACGCCGAGGCCTGCAACATCGACAAGCCGCACCCCGACGTGAACGAGAAGGCCCTCGCCGATCCGCGCCTCCGCGACGCCGAGGTCGAGCGCCTCTGGCAGGGCGAGCCAAGCGGCACGCGCGAGGCGTGCGTGAGCCCTTACGGCGTCCACGACATGACGGGCAACGTGGACGAGTGGGTCGTCAACGAGAGCGGCCACCCCTTCAAGAGCGGCCTCAAGGGGGGCTACTGGGGTCCCGTGCGCACGCGCTGCCGCCCGATGACGACGGCGCACAACGAAGAGTTCAGCTTCTACCAGATCGGCTTCCGCTGCTGCGCCGACGGGCAGAGCGCGCCCTCGGGCAGCGCTGGCAAGGCGGGCGAGCCGGGCACGCCGTCGATCAACCGTGCGCCTACGCCGGCGCCGGCCGCGCCGTCGGGTCCGCTCGCGGGCTCGTGAGCTGAGCGCGCCGGCTACCTGACGCAGACCGGCTGGCAGTTGTCGGGGGCGCAGCACAAGGTGTCCGCGCTGCAGGTCTTGCTGCCGCACGTGACCTGAGGCGTGCTCACGACTTTGTCGACCCACTGCGCCGAGTGGTTGTGGCTCGAGATGTCCTGGAAGGGCATCCAGAACGCCGGGCTCGAGCGATCGCCGCCCACGGGCTCGCCGTCCTCGACGTCGACCGCCGCCATCCAGATCTGCGGCGACTCGCACCCGTCGAGGCTGCTGATGCCCGTGCCGAGCTGCGGCTTGTCCTCGTCGGGGCACTCGCTCGGGTAGCAGTGCGGGAGCCCCTGGTTGTGCAGGCGCAGCCCGTAGTCGCGGCTCGACGAGAACGTCACCCACGCGATTTTTCGCCCCTTGTACGTCTGCACGAGCGGGCTCCAGCGCGGCCACGAGTTCGACAGCCCGTCGGCCTGGTTCAGGCGCGCCAGGTCGATGGGCGCGCCGCCCGCCGCGCGGAGGAGCTGGACGCGCGCGTTCTTGTTGTAAAACACGTCCCCGCCCGCCGTGTGGTTCACGGCGAGGAAGCGCCCGTCCGGCGAGAACGACGGGTAGTAGAACGCCCCGTCGCCTGTCGGCGTCGCGAGGGCCTTCGGCGCACCGAGGGTGCCGGCGCCGACGCCGACCGGGCTTACATAGAGCGTGCCGCCGTGAAAATGGTGGTCGCCGCTCACCGTGAGCGCCGACGCGAACGTCTTCGGCGCGACGAAGGCGAGGAGCGTGTCGTCCGGCGACAGATCGGGCTGCGTTCCGCGAATTCCGCCGGGGATCGTCGGGCTGCCGACGTTTGCGCCGCCTTGCCCGTCGAGGAAGTTGAATCGGTCGTCGCCGGCGTTCGGCGCGAGCGGGTTGAAGTCCTGCCAGCTGCTCGTCACCACGCGCGAGTGATCGTGCGCCCACGTCTGGAAGCCGGGGACGAGGCCCGTGGCGAGGACCGTCCGCGATTTGGTGTCGAGGACCGACGTGCTCACGTCGTCGAAGCCGTCGTCGTCGTCCGGATCGTCGGTCCCGAGCGAGATGCGCTCGCCGTCGCGCGAGAGGTTGTGGCACCCGACGCACGTGCCGGTCGCGCCCGACGTATAAAAGGGCGCAGGCTTGGGATCGGTCGAGCCGAAATCGTGCGTGTAGATGCCGCCGGTCGTCCCCGCGTTGTTGCCGAAGACCGCCGACTGCCAGTAGTAGATGCCGCCTTTTACGTCCTCCTTCGCGAAGCGGATCGCGATCGGCGGCGACTCGGTCACGCACGCGCCGTCGACGGTCGCGCGGACGGTGACCTTGACCGGATCGCCGTCGCGGTTGGTCTCGGCGACGTCGCGGAACGCCTGGAGCGGCAGCGCCAGCGTGCAGCCCGCGCTCGCGCCGTGGCGCCCGTTGTCGACGCGGGTGCAGCGCGTCGCGACGCGGATCTCGGTGGCGCCGTTGGTGAACGCGACCTCGTAGAGCGTGGCGGTGGGGACCTCGGGGAAGTGCACCTCGAGGAGGTTCAGGTTCGGCGGAAAGAGCACGTCGTCCTTCGGGTACGCCACCTGCGAGACGCCGAGCGTGCCGGCCGCGCAGCTCGGCGCGCCCCCCGCGGGGAACGGAGGGCACCCGTCGCAGCCAAAGGTCGCGTGGCCGGTGACCTGGGCGACCCCTCCCTCACCGAGCCGGTTGTCGCCGCCGTCGCCGAGGCTCGGCCCACCGTCTCCGCGGCCCGGGCCGCGGTCGTCGCCTGGCGAATATCCGCTGGATTTCGCGCTCCCGCACGCGACGGCGGCCGCGACCGCGAGAGAAAAGGCGAGGAGGCCGAGGCTTTGGCGTGCGCGCATGGGGGCGCGGTAGAGTAATTGCTCTACTCGCTCGCGCCAGGGGTATTTGACGCGCCGAGCGACGCCTTCGGTCCGTTGCGGCGGCGTCCGTTCTCCGCCGCCGCTCGGGCCGAGGCCCGGACGTTCGCTGGATCTAGTTCGCGTTCTCGCCCGCGTCGGCGCCCGCGTCGCGGGGCCCGCCGGACGGCGTCGCGCGGCGCGGCGCCTCGCCGTACTCGGCGCGCATCTTCTTCGTGAGCGTGTCGACCATCATCTGCTCGTGGTACCGCGGCATCGACGGGAGCTGCACGACGACGCGCACGGGCGCGTCCTGCTCCTTGGCCCGGATGAACTCGAGCGAGCCGCTCGTCGTCTTCGAGCTCCCCTCGGCGGATTTGTACTCGAAGAGCAGGTAGCCCGTCGTGTCGTCCTTCTCGGTGACCTTCAGCCCCATGTCGACGCGGACCATGCGGATCGCGGCGTTCCAGGTGCGGTCGAAGCCATACGCCGAGTCGTATGCGGTCTTGGCGCCGGCGGGCTCACCCGTGAGGACGACCGCCGCAGCGACCGCGAGACCGAGGAGCACGGCGACGAAGGGCGCGAAGACACTCCGCATCCTCTTTCGTTATCGGAGGCCGCGTCAGGCGGCCAAATTTTCGGACGCGGCCGGCGCCGGCACGATCCCCTCGGCCTCCTCGAACGCCCGCAGCGCGCTGCGATCGCCGACGAGGAAAATCCCCGCGGCCACGACCTGCCACGCGAACTGGATGACGAACAAGAGGAACGCGAACGCCGCCCCCTCGCCGGTGACGACGCTCGGCGCGAA
>JAYVXL010000534.1:0-4918 GCA_043785185.1 Myxococcales bacterium | reverse complement strand
GCCCGCCGACCCGCCGCCCGCCGACCCGCCGCCCGCCGACGCCGCCCCGCCCGCCGATCCGCCGCCCGCGCAAAGCCCCTACGAGGGCACGCCCATGGAGCAAGGCCGGCGCGGTGAGCCGACCCTCGGCACCTCGAGCCTCTCGCCCGAGGAGATCGCGATGCGGGATCAGCGCTACTCCGATCTTCGCAGCGCCGCCGCGACGATCGAGACCGATCCGGCCGGCATGCCGGCGCGCCTCCAGGCGCTGCGCGAGAAGTGGGGCGCCGACTTCACGATCAACGAGGCCGACCCGATGCGCCTGGGCGAGACGTCCTTGGCGCGCGCCAAGGCCGAGGCGAACACGCTCGCCAAGAGCGCGGACTTCGCGGACACACCGCCCGAGGAGATCCACCGGGCGCTCGCCGACGAGCGGTTCTCGGACATGCAGCGCGGCGCGTCGTCCAACCGCGCGCAGTTCGACCCTACGACGGGCGAGGCGCAGTTCCCGCGCGCCGTCGAGTTTTACAAGAACGACGCGACGCGCGCGCCCGACCTGACCGACCCGTTCGAGCGCCAGCTCGCGACGAACCTCGCGCGCGCGCAGCTCGAGGAGGCGACGCACGCCGCCGGCTTCACCGTCCGCAGCGGGGCCTACGTACCGCTGTCGCCGGAGATGGAAGGCTTCGGCACCTGGATGAAGACGCCGGAGGGGACGAGCTGGCTGCGAGAGAACATGCCGAACGCGAGCGATCTCAACCGCCCGCACGAGGCCGACATCACCGCGCTCTTGCAAGACGTCTCGGCGCACGGCCCGACCGAGCTCGGCGTCTACGACATCCGCCAGGCGCTGCAGGAGTACTTGAAGCGCACGGGCAAGTAGCGGTCTCGCCCGTCACCCGCAGCTGCCGCTCACGCACGTCTTGACGCCCGGGCATTGCGCGTCGGTGCGGCAGCCGGGGACGCACTGGCCTCGCTCGCACACGAGACCTGCGCCGTCGCTGCCCGGGTTGCACTCGCCGTCGGAGGTGCACGCGGGCCCGGTCGAGGGCGACGGCGTCGTCCCTCCGTCCGGCGGGGCGCTTCCGGCTCCGGCACCCGCGCCGGTGTCATTGCGCAGCTTGTCCGCGCGAATGGGGTGGTAGCTGCCGGAGCGGATCGACGCGGTCGTGCGCGTGTGAAACTGGATCCCGAGCGCGGTGCTCCGCTCTTCGATCACGCAGGCGTTCGCGTGCGCGGCGTCCGCCCAACCCGCGAACAGGAACATGTGGCCCGCCCCGCCGGCGCGCCGGACGAGCGCGTCGCCCGGGAGTAACTCGCTGATCGCGCCGAGCCGCTCCGCCTCGCCGCTACCGTCCGCGAAGTTCTCGGTCGTGTAGGACGTGCCGAGCTCCCAGCACATCGAGACGAAGCCCGAGCAGTCGGTGCGGTAGCCGCCGTGCGAGCGCGTCTGGCTGTACGGGACGTTCGCGTCGAACCAGGCGAGGCCGCGGCGGATGGCCGTGGCGCGCGCGGGCGAGGCGTCGGCGAGGAGCTTCGTGCGGTTGCATGCGCCGGTGCCGGTGACGCCCTGCTCGGTGTCGCCCGTGTCGCCGGACCTCTCCGACGGCGACGCGCTGCACGCGACGAGGCCCAAAGTGCCGAGCGCAAGGGCCAAGATCGTGGAGGAGCGGGGCATGGGTACACCCATCGCAACTCCCGCGCCGACCGCCCACGGAGGATTTCATCGCCGCGAGCGCACCGATCGCGGCGCGCGGCGGGAATACTCGCGTGGGGTCGTATCGTGCACGGATCCGCCCCGACCCACGTGGCTCCGGCCCGAGACGGCCATCGGCGGGCGCCGCGGGTGTTCCTCCGCAGCTGGCCCGTCCGATCCGCGCGCGGTAAGCTGCGAGCGGCGATGGCTGGTTACTCGGGGACCCCTCTACCGAAGAAGCTCGGCATCCAGGACGGACACGCCGTCGCGCTGCTCGGCGCGCCGACCGGCTTCGCAGAGACGCTCGGCGCGCTGCCCGACGCCGTCCTCGTGCGGACGGACCTCGGGGGCAAGACGCCGCTCGACGTCGTCGTCCTCTTCGTCACGCGGCGCGCGGCGCTCGAGAAGAAGCTCGCGTCCGTCCGCAAGCGCCTGGCATTGGCGGGCGGCTTTTGGGTCGCGTGGCCGAAGAAGGCCTCCGGCGTGCCCACGGACATGACCGAGCACGTCGTGCGCGACGTCGCGCTGCCGACGGGGCTCGTCGACAACAAGGTCTGCGCGATCGACGAGACGTGGTCCGGTCTGCGCCTCGTCGTCCGCGTCGCGCTCCGCGCCCGGTAAGCGTCGAGGGTGACTACGGCGACGAGCCGCTCAGCGTCAGCGCGGCGGGCAGCGGGAGGCAGAGCACATCGCTCGTCGTCACCTGCAGCCGCGCCGGGAAGCTGCCCGACACGACGGGCGCGAAGGTCGCCGTCACGTCGAGCGCGCTCGCGCCGAGGACGGGCGCGAAATCCGGGCTCGCCGAGTAGGGCGGGTTCGTGAAGCCGGACCACGAGATGTTCGCCGTCGCGTTGCCGTCGTTCCTGACCGTCAGCGAGCGAAACGCCGAGCTGCCGGCCGCGACGCTCCCGAACGCCAGCGTCGTCAACCCGGGCGGCGTCGTCACGAGCGAGAGGCGCGCGCCCTGCGCGGTCTCGTGGAGCGCGACGGTGTGCGCCGTGTCGCCCACCGCGGTCGTCGTGATCGTGACCCGACCGGCGTAGAGATCCGCCGTCGTCTGCGACGTGGCCGGCACGGGCGGCGCGGTCACCGCGAGGTTGAAGACGTTGCCCGGGTCGACCGTGCCGCTCGTCGCGCCGAGCGCCGCGTTGGTCCAGAAGGGGCCGCCGGCGGTGACACTCGCCGTGAACGAGAACGCCGCGGTGCCATTGTTCTGGATCGAGATGGACTGCGGCGCGGCCTGCGTCCCGCACGCGGTGCGTCCGAAGTCGACGCTCGACGGCGCGACGGAGGCGACGCCGTTCGTGCCGGTGCCGCTCAGGTCGATCGGCGCGAGCGCGGCGCCGCAGCTCGGCGTGCCGCTCGCGAGGGTGAGCGTCGCGGTGTCGGTGTACGCCGTCGCGGTCGTCGGCCGAAAGGACGTCATCACCACCGACCCGGCGCTCGGCCCCACCACGGTCGTCGTCGGGTTGAACGAGAAGACGGAGCTGACGGCGGCGACGCCGACGCTGGCCGACACGTTGCCGGTGTTCGAAAGCGTGAACTGCGAGGTCGCGGTCGTGGCGATCGGTACGCCGCCGAACGCGGTCGCGGTCGCGGACTGCGTGAGGATGGCGCCGCGCGCCGTCTCGTGGAGCGGGACATCGTGCGGGACGTCGGCCGGGATGTCGGTGGTGAGGGTGAGGGTGTCCGCGTAGAGGTCGGGCGTCACGGCGGAGACCGCGGGCACCGCGTTCGGGCGGACGGTGACGACCACCGACGTGCCGGGCGCGACGGTCGTGGCCGTCAGCGGCGACACGATCGTGTAGCTCGTGCCGATGCGGAGCTGCGGCGGGCTCAGCGTGAACGCCGCGGTGCCGACGTTCTGCACCGTGACCGTCCGCTGCGCGGCTTGTGCGCCGCAGTTGACGAGGCCGAAGTCGAGCGAGCTCGGCGAGATGACGAGCGAGCCGTTCGTGCCCGTACCTCCGAGCGCGAGGCTCGGGAGCGGCGCGCACAGCACGTCGCCCGCGGCGACGCCGAGCGAGACGAGCGACGTCTGCGCGCCCGTCACAGTGGGCGCGAACGTCGCGGTGACAGGCGCGCTTCCGGCGGCGGCGATCGCGCCGAGGGCGGTCGTGTCGAGCGAGAAGACCGGGCCGTTCGAGGCGGCCGCGGTCACCGTCGCGGGGGCGTTGCCGAGATTGAAGACCGAGAACGGGGCCGTCGACGTCTGCGTGATGGGCACGTCGCCGAGCGCGATCGGCGTGGCCGGCTGGAACGCGAGGATGGCGCCGAGCGCCGTCTGCGTGAGCGCCACCGGGTGCGGCCGATCACCGGCGATGTCGGTGAGGATCGTGAGCGTGTCGCCGTAGAGGTTGTCGGTCGTCGCCGACGCCGCGGGGATGGCCCTGGGGTTTACGACGATGCTCGCCGTGCCGCCGTTCTTCCCCACGATGAGGCTGCTGGGCAGCGTCACGGTGTAGGGCGACGCGGCGCCGCGGGTGAGCTTGGCCGACGCGATCGTGAAGTCCTTCGTGCCGTTGTTGGTGACGGTGACGGTGCGCTGCGCGGCGGCGAGCGTCGACGTCGTGTTGCACGCCACCTGACCGAAGTCGATGAGCTGCGGCTGGTACGCGAAGACGCCGATCGAGCCTTCGCCCGTCAGCGGGATCGCCGAGATGCTGGCGCCGCACACGCCGCCCTGGCGGACGGTGATCGCGGCGGTGGCGGAGGCCGCCGAGGTGGCGCTTGGCTTGAACTTCGCGACGAGGCCAGGGACCGTGGCGCCCGGGGCCACCGCCACCGGGGTCGGCGCGCCCGTCCACGTGAGCGTGAACTGCGGGTCGCTCGGCGGCGCGAAAGCCACCGTCACCGCATCGTTGCCGTTGTTCTTGAGCGTGAGCGGGATGTCCGTCGCCTGCGTCGCCAGCGGTACGAGGCCGAAGGCGGCCGTCTGCGGCGTGAGCGCGAGCGTGCCGCCACGCGCGGTGATCTTGACGTTGATCGCGGTCGACGCGCGCGCGGCGTCGTTCGTCGTGATCGTGAGCTTGCTGAGGTTCGAAGCGCCCGCCGCCGTCGCGGCCGGTACGACGCTGGCGCCGAGCGTCACCACCTGCGAGCCGCCCGGCGGGATCGGCTTGGCGCCCGGCTCGTCGCTGCTCTTCGGGCCGATGAGGGAGAAGAAGTTGGGCGTGTCCAACGACGCGCTCCACGTGAGGTCGGCCGTGCCGAGGTTCTTCAGCGTGACGGTCTGCGGCCCGG
>JAYVXL010000533.1:0-4920 GCA_043785185.1 Myxococcales bacterium | reverse complement strand
GCGGGCGGTGACGGCGGCGCGGGCGACGGCGGTCCAGGGAGGGACGGCGGCGCGGGTGACGGCGGCGCGGGCGACGGCGGTCCCGGGAGGGACGGCGGCGCGGGCGGTGACGGCGGGCGCGGCGACGGCGGCGCAGGCGGTGACGGCGGCGCCAACGCGGACGCGTCCGCGGACGACGCAGGCGCGCAGGACGGCGGGGTCATCGAAGGCGGCGGCTGCTCGTGCACCACGACGAGCGCGCGGACGCCGGGCACTCCGGCCACGCTCGCCGCGCTCGCCGGCGTGCTCGCGCTCCTTCGACGAAGGCCGCGCCGTGCTCGCGGCGGGAGCGAGGTATGAGCATGCGCGCGCGAACGCTCGCCTGGCTCGCCACCCATGCGCTCGTCGCGAGCGCCCTCATCGCGTGGTCGGCAAGGGACGCCCACGCGCAGCAGGCGACGGGCTTCGCGCTCGATCGCTACGAGCCGTCGGAGCGCGGCAGCGACTGGTTCACGTCGGAGTCGCTCGACCTCCGCGGCGACAAGCGCCTCGCCCTCGGCCTCGTGCTCGACTACGGCTACCGTCCGCTCGCCATCTACAACGCGGACGGTTCGTTCCGCTCCGCGATCGTGAGCGATCAGCTCGTCTCGCACGTCGGCGGCGCGATCGTCTTCGGGGATCGCTTGCGCGTCGGTCTCAACTTGCCGGTGTCGCTCTACCAGACGGGCGACGGCGGCACAGTCAACGGGGCGCGGTACGCGGCGCCGGGCGCGTTCAACGCCGGAGACTTCCGCCTCGGCGTGGACGTGCGCCTCTTCGGCAAATACGGCGACGCGGTGACGGGCGCCGCCGGCTTCCAGGCGTGGCTCCCGACAGGCTCGCGGGGCGACTACACCGGCGACGGCAGCGCGCGCATCGGTCCGCGCCTCATGGTCGCGGGCGAGGTCGGCGCGTTCGCGTACGCCGCGCGGCTCGGCGTCGTCTACCGGGGCCTCGACGAGAGCTTCGCGGGCGCGGCGCAAGGCAGCGTGATGACGTGGGGCGCGAGCGCCGGTCTCGTCGCGCTCGGCCATGCGCTCGTCGTCGGCCCCGAGCTTTTCGGCAGCGCGACGATCGGCGACCAGGTCTTCAAGACGCGCACGACGCCCGTCGAGGGCCTGCTGGGCGCGCACTACACGGTCGCGCGCGACTGGAAGCTCGGCGCCGGCGTCGGCGCCGGCCTCACGCGCGGCTACGGCGCGCCCGTCGCGCGCGGGCTGCTCTCGGTCGAGTGGGCGCCGGCGATCGACGAGCCCAAGCCGCCGCCGTCCGATCGCGACGGTGACGGAATCCTCGACAGCGAGGACGCGTGCCCCGACCAGAAGGGCGTGCGCACCCCCGACCCGACCACGAACGGCTGCCCGCCGCCGCCGCCGCCCGCCGATCGCGACGGCGACGGCGTGCTCGACGCAGTGGACGCGTGCCCCGACACGCCCGGCGTGCCGACCGACGACCCGACGACGAACGGCTGCCCGCCGCCGGCCGATCGCGATCACGACGGCGTGCTCGATGCGGTGGACGCGTGCCCGGACACGCCGGGCGTCGCGACGAGCGATCCGAAGACGAACGGCTGCCCGCCCGATCCCGACCGGGACAAGGACGGCATCCCCAACGATCAGGACGCGTGCCCCGACCAGCCGGGCAAACCCGACCCTGATCCCAAGCGCAACGGCTGCCCGGCGGCGATGGTGAAGAACAACCAGATCGTCATCCTCGATCAGGTGAAGTTCGCGACCGCGAGCGCGGTCATCTTGCCCGCGAGCGACGCCATCCTGAACGCGGTCCTCAAAGTCCTCACCGACCACCCGGAGATCAAAAAGGTGGGCGTAGAGGGGCACACCGACAACGCGGGCGCCGCGGACTACAACAAGCAGCTGAGCGCGGCGCGCGCGGCTTCGGTCGTCACTTGGCTCGTCCGCCACGGCGTCGCGCGCGAGCGCCTCAGCAGCGCCGGCTTCGGAATGGAACGGCCCATCGACACGAACTCCACGGCGGAGGGACGGCAGAACAACCGCCGCGTCGAGTTCCACATCGAACCGCTGCCGCCGCCGAGCCCATGACCCACGGGCGCGGCCCCTAAGCGTCGACGCCCCGCAACGCGTCCCCGAGCGGCAGGGGGCCTGACGGCATCGCCGCGCACGCGGGTTCGCCGCGCGGACGGCGCGCGCGCGTACAGGTCTTCGCGGATCCCCGAGCTCGCGCCGCAAATTCGGGAGGTTGGGCCGCGCCTGCGCTCGGCATAGCGCGTGCTCTCGCTGGAGCACTCATTCAGTGGTTGAACCAGTGAATGATGCGTCCACAACCAGAGAGGTCCCCATGAAATCCGCCACTTCGCTCGCGCCCCTCGCCGTCCTCGCCGCCGTCCTCCTCGCGGCGCCCGCTGCGAAGAGCCAGACGCGCTCCGACGCGCCGTCCCCCGCCGCCCCCGGCGGCTCGTGGAGCGTGACGGGCACGCCGCCGTCCACGCCCGCGCCTGCTCCCACCTCCGCGACGGCGTCCATCTCGTATGTCCCGGCGGGCGCGCCTTTGCCAGCATCGCCGGCCGCGCCCGCGCCCGCGGCCCCTGCGCCGTCTGCCCCCGCCGCGGCCCCGCCGCCTGACGAAGGCCGCCCGCAATGGGCCACGCCCCGAAGCGATCGGCTCGTCGATCAGAAGTTCCTTCACGGCTTCCGCCTCGGCTACGCGTACGTCGCGAACTCCGAGCGGCCGATCGACTCGCTCGGTGGCCACAGCCTCAAGGAGCGGATCGACATGAAGACGCCGCACTCGTTCCTCCTCGGCTACGAGGGAATGACGCGGATGGTCGGGCATTCATGGTTGAACGTCATCCTCGTCGGCAACGTTATCGTGGCGGGTCTCGAGCAGAGCAAGGTGTACCCGACGGCGAACGGGCTGCTCGGCTTCGAGATCGACAACTCGTTCCAGCTCGGCGTCGGCGCCAGCGTGACACCGCTGAAAGGCCAGGAGGCGCACGCGATCGTCGCCGGGGGCTGGACGCCGCGCGCCGGCAGTTTTTACGTGCCGGTCCACGCGTTCTTCATCCCGGACGTCGAAGGCTTGCACCGCACCGGCGTCACCACCGGCGTCACCTGGTGACGTTCACGGCGCGCCGGGGTGCCTTTGCGGTAGAGTGCCGGCCTCGATGTCGTGGCGTGCGCGCCTGCTCACCCGGCTCTTCGGCGTCCGTCCGCGCGCGATCCTCCTGTTCCTCGTGCCGACGGCGCTCGCCATCGCGATGGACGTCGTCCTCCGCGGCCGCTCGCTCGCCGTCTTCCCGCCGAAGGAGTGGCTGAACTACGCCGGCTCGTCGCTCGCGAGCGCAGGCTTCTGGGGTGGCCCGCTCTGGCTCGCGTCGGGCCTCTTCGGGCGACCGGGAAAGCTCGCGCGCGCGGGCCTCGCGGCGTTCGCGCTCCTCTTCGTCGCGCCGCTCGCGATCTTCGCGTACGGCGGGCAGGCACTCTATTTCCAGGTGTTCGGCGCGTACATGGCCCGCGACACGGTGCGCCTCGGCATCGCGCTGCGCGGCACGCTCGCCGCGTGGCTCGCGTCATGGGGCGCGTCCGTCGCCGTCATGGTCGTGGTCGGCGGCGCCGTCGCCGCGGCGATCCTCGGCGCGGCGCGGCGCGGCGCGCCCGGCGTGCGCGGCGCGTGGCCCCTCGTCCCTGCGCTCGGCTTCTGCGGCGCCGCAACCTGCTTCTGGATCGATTTCGTCGAGTCGCGCTCGCTGCAAGCCGCGCCGCCGGACACGTGCTTCCTCCACGGCGTCGTGCACGCGGTCCACGACGCGGCGACGGGCAAAGGCTGGGCGCGCCGCGGCATCTCGCTCCGCGAGCCCGCGCCGCTCCCCGCGCTCGCGCCAGCGGCGCACCGGCCGAACGTCGTCCTCATCATCAGCGAGAGCGTCCGCGCGGACGCGATGTGCTCCGACCCTCGCGCCTGCCGCGCGCGCTTCCTCGACGACACCGCGAAGGATCGCGTGCCGCTCGGCAAGGTGACCGCGCAGTCGTCGGGCACCTTTACGTCATGCGTCCTCCTCTGGACGGGCCTCGGCCCCGAGGCGAGCTTTCGCGCGATGCACACCGCGCCGGTGCTCTGGGAGATCGCGCGCGCGCAGGGCTACCGCACGGCGTACATCGGCGCGCAGAACCTGCGGTACGACGACTTTGGCGCGTTCCTCGAGCGCGCGGGGATCGACGAGCTCGCCGGCGCCGCGGAGCTCGGCGACGCCGCGGACCCGCACATCGGCGCGCCCGACGAGAACGCGACCGCGCGCGCGCTCGACTTCGCGCGCCGCGCGGTGGGCGCGGGCCAGCCCTACTTCGCCGTCGTCCACCTGTCGAACACGCACTGGCCGTACCGCGTCGACGCCGCGCTCCAGCCGTTCACTCCGCACTCCGACTCGCCGCTCGCGCCGGTGGGCGAGCTCGCCAATCACTACAAAAACAGCGTCGCGCTGCAGGAGCGCACGGTCGCGGCGTTCGTCGGCGCGCTCCGCGCCTCGCCGGGCTGGGACGACACGGCGCTGCTCTTCGTCTCCGATCACGGCGAGGAGTTTCGCGAGCACGGCGGGCTCTACCACCTGACGAGCCTGTACGACGAGCAAGTGCGCGTGCCCGGCTGGCTCGTCGCGGGCGACCGTGCGCTCGCGGACGGCCCGCGCGCTGCGCTCGCCGCGTACGCGTCGCGCCGCACGCACTCGCAGGACCTGCACGCGACGCTGCTCGATCTGCTCGGCGCCCTCGACGATCGCGCGCGCCTGCCGGGCGCGGCGGGCATGTCCGGTCGCTCGCTCCTCCGACCCGTGCCGGCGCCGCCAGACGACGAGCCGATGGTCACGATGTCCACGGCGAGCGGCGTATGGGGCGAGCCGGACGATCCGAAATACGGCGTCATGCAGGGCGA
>JAYVXL010000532.1:0-4937 GCA_043785185.1 Myxococcales bacterium | reverse complement strand
GACGTGCTCGGCGGCGACTCCGCGAAGGGCGCGCTCATCCTCTGCGACGAGCTCGGCAAGGTCACGTTCCTCGACGCCGCAGGCGGCGGCGTCTCCGGCGCGCTCGACTTGGGCGAGCCCGTCAAGGCGTGCATCGTCCAGGCCGAGCAGTTCGCGCCACCCAAAGGGCCGCGCGGCGGGACGCTCGCCGCGCAGATCGCCAAGAGCCTCGAGAGCCACGAGCCGCAGCTCGCGACTGGCAACCAGTTCCTCCTCCGCGAGCTCGCGACGATCGACGACGAGGCGGCGACCAAGACGCTCGTCGATCTCGCCCAGTCCCCGCGCGCCGCGGCGCCGCTCGTCACCGCCGCGCGCCAGTCGCTGTCGACGCGTCGCAACGGCGCGCGCTACATGATCGAGGCGCTGCAGCGCCACTACGACTTCTTGAAGGACGAGCTGCGCTCGCCGCCGGTCGGACCGATGGCGCTCGCGCTCGCCTCCATGAAGGAGAGCGGCGCGGCGCCTGCGCTCGCCGACCACCTCGTCGACCCGGCGGACACCGAGGACGACGTGAAGCAGGCCGCGGCGGCGCTCGTCGTGCTCGGCGGCGCCGCGCAGGTGCCGCAGGCGCGTCACTTCTTCGCGATGTACCGCGCGAGCGCCGAAGGGGACGACATGATCGCCGCCGTCGTGAGCGCGGGGCAGGTGCTCCTCAAGTACGGCGGCAAGGACGGGCGCGCGCTGGTCGACTTCGCGCTCGGCGACGCGGCGACGGTCGCCGCTGCGAAGGAGCGGCTCGAGGTCTCGCTCCAGCAGCTCGAGCTCGAGCAGGGCGCGGCCGGCGGCGTCAAGCCCGCGGGCAAGCCCGAGCCGAAGGGCGAGCCGAAGCCCGACGCCAAGCCCGAGCCGAAGAAGAAGTAGCGCGGCGTCAGCGGCGGCTGTCGGTCGCGCCGTCGGTCACGCCGAGCTCGTCCTCGCGCGAGAAGAGGCAGCACTCGCTGCCGACCGGAAAATCGCGGCAGGCGCCCGGCCGCGCCGCGTAGATGCCGCACGTGTTGTCGCGGTGGAGGTGGTGACAGCGGCCATTCGCGCGGAGGGTGAGCATCACCCTGCCGCCCTCGCGGCGCGCGAGCGGCGCGCGGAGGACCTCGGCGAGGCCGGCACGTCGCAGCCGCGCGCGGTCCTTTGCGAGGAGGACGACCTCGTTGTTCTTGCAGCACGCGCCGCAGGCGAGACAATCGAGCGTCATCGTGCGCGTCGGGCCGGGGAAGACCGAGTCGCGCTCGGCGCGGCGGCGGACGATGTCCGAGGTGTCGTCCGGGATCTTCAGCGTCGCGAGGCCGCGAAACGGGCCCGTCTTCGGCGAGCCCCAGCGCTGCTTGCCGAGATCGAGCACGCTCCAGAGGCCGAGATCGTTCACGTCCCCAGGCGCGGGCCGCCGAAAGACGAGCCGCGCGCGCTCGTTGGGGCTCCACACGACCGCGTGCCCGCCGGCGCGGACGTGCCGCGCGGCAAGCGCGGCGAAGCGCTCGGCGAAGGAGCGAACGATCGGGCGAACGACGGTCGTGGCGGCCATGAAGTTCTAGAACTCTAGTATCGTGATGCCCATGAAGGCCATCGTCATCGCCGCGTTTGGCGGCCCCGAGCAGCTCGTCCTCCGCGAGGTCCCGACCCCCGCGCCGAGCCGCGGTGAAGTTCGCGTCCGCGTCCGCGCGACCGCGATCAACCGCGCCGATCTGCTGCAGCGCATGGGCGCCTATCCGCCGCCGCCCGACGTCCCAGAGGACATTCCCGGCCTCGAGCTCGCGGGCGTCGTCGACGCGGTAGGGGAGGGCGTCTTGCGCCTTGCCGTGGGCGATCGCGTCTTTGGCCTCGTCGGCGGCGGCGCGTACGCCGAGCAGGTGACGGTGCACGAGCGCGCGCTCGCAAAGATGCCGGACGACCTGTCGTTCACCGACGCCGCGGCGATCCCCGAGGCGTTCATCACGGCGTACGACGCGATGGTCACGCAGGCGCGCCTCGCCGCCGGCGAGACGGTGCTCGTGTCGGCCGTCGGCAGCGGCGTCGGCACCGCGGCGGTGCAGATCGCGCGCGCGATCGGCGCCGCCGCCATCGGCACGTCGCGCACGGAGGACAAGCTCGCCCGCGCGACGGCGCTCGGCATGCGCCACGGCGTCGCCGTCGGAAAGGACGGGAAGTTCGCGGCCGCCGTGAACGAGCTCACCGGCGGCGCGGGCGTCGACGTCGTCCTCGAGCTCGTCGGCGGCGCGTACGTCGCGGAGGATCTCGCGTGTCTCGCGCCGCGCGGCCGCCTCGTGCTCGTCGGCCTCCTCGCCGGCGCGCGCGTCGACGCCGACCTCGGCGCCATCTTGCGCAAGCGCCTCGAGCTGCGCGGCACGGTCCTCCGCGCGCGTCCGCTCGAGGAGAAGATCGAGGCCGCGCGCGTCTTCGAGCGCCACCTCGTCCCGCTCGTGCGGTCCGGCGCCCTCCGCGCGATCGTCGACAAGACCTTCCCGCTCGCGGACGCCGCCGCCGCCCACGCGTACGTCGCGAGCGACGACGGCTTCGGGAAGACGGTCCTCGTCGTCCCTTAGAGCGAACGTCGTTTCAGTGGTCGCGCGCGTGCTCGAGGCAGAGGTTGCGCGTCGGCTTGCACTTGTCGCACGTGCAGACGCGGATGTCGGCGTCGTCGTCCTCGGCTTTGCCGCAGATGGCGCAGACGCGGCCGCCCGTCGGCTTGATGTCGACCTCTTGCACTGCGCCGCGCCGCGCGGCCTGCCGAACCTGCACGTTGCGGCTCTGGAGGAGCCCGAAGAGGTGCCCGCCGAAGAAGAGAAAATAGTTCCCGAGCGCCGCCGCCAACGCCGCGCGATCGACCCAGTCGCCGATGAGCGCCGAGTAGATCGCGAAGAGCGCGGTCAAGAGCCCGAGCCACTTCACGCGGATGCTGAAGGGGATGAACGGGATGGGGAAGATCTCGTAGTCGGGGAACATCGTCGCGAACGCGAAGAAGAGCGACATGTTCAGCCACGTGTTGCCGACGGCGCCGCCCGAGAGCCACGCGGCGGCCGTCGTGCCGGTCATCCCGAGCACGTAGAACATGTTGAACTTGAGCGGCCCCCACTCGTTCTCGAGGTTGGTGCCGATCATCCACACCCACCAGAGCGAGAAGAGGATCCACCACCGCGAGTGCGACGTCGGCAGGAAGAGGTAGGTGACGAGGCGCCACACCTGCCCGCGGCGCACCATCTCGAGATCGAGCGTGAGCATGCGCTCGAACTCCGGGCGCACCATCCAGAGGACGAACACGATCGCCATCCCGCCGACGACGAACTGCGTGAGGTGCTCGATCGCGAATTTGCCGTACTTGCGCTCGAGCTTCGCGAGGAACCGATCCACGCGGACGTTCTACCGCGGCCCGGCGGCGTCTGCCGCGATTTCGCGCGCACGCCGCGACGGCCGCGCCATCACGGCGGCGCGCCGCACGCGATCCACTGCTTGATCTTGGTGAGGTCCGCCGCCGACACGTCCGCGCCGCCCGACGGCATTCGGCTTCCGCACACCCCCGGGCCTGCGGGCAGGAGGTTGCACGTGATCGTGCTCTGGGCCGGATCGCCGCACGCGACGTTCACGTACGCGGGCGTCGGCTTCGTTCCGAGCGCCAGCTTCTTGAAGTTCGTGAGCGTCGTCGGCGCGTCGCTCATGAGCGGCGCGGTGCCGCCCGTGGCGTGGCAGCCGCCTTGCGCGCATTTGTACGTGCCCGCGGCCGCGAAGAGCGGCGTGTAGATGTCGGTCGCGAAGCTCGGGCATCCGGCGTCGAGCGTGCCTGGCGCGCAGCCGCCGCTCGCGCCGCTCGACCCGCTACTGCTCCCGCCCTCACCCGACGGCGGCACCTGATCGTCCGGCGTGCGACCGGCGAGGCCGCCGGCCGGTCCGAAGTGCACCGGATCGTCGTTGCAGCCGCCGAGCGCGTTCGCCATGCCGACGCCGACTAGGAGGAGCGGCGCGCCCGCGAGCGCGGCGATGATGCGACCTCTTCGCGTGATCATGGTCTCATTCTGGGAGGCGCAGGCCCCCTCGCGCAATGCTCTTCCCGCCTGGTCCGCGCCCGATCCACCCGTTGCCGCGCCCTTCGCCGGAAGCGCGTCGGCGTGTTAGCCTTGAACTCTCGCCGCCGCGCCCCACGATCGTAGGGGCGCTCGCCCGCTCCGGAGAAAAGCCAATGCTGGGACGCCTCCTCCTCCTCTGCGCCATCGGGTCGACCCTCGCCACCACCGCATGCGTGAAGGTGGCGCCCTACGAGCGCGGCATGCTCGCGCACCCGACGATGACCACCGACGACGTGAGCACCGGCCTCGACGGCCACGTGCGCGGCGTCTCCGAAGGCGCCGCCGGAGGCCTCGGCGGCGGCGGCGGCGGCTGCGGCTGCAACTGAGCGCGGCCCGCAAGCTAGGGACCACGGCGCAAAGAAGTTCTGTATTCTAACGCTGCCCGTCCGTCGGTGGGCGTTGCATGGAAAGGTTCGCGAGTCGCTTGCCGTCGACGCCCCGTTCGATATGGACCGTCGTATTGAGCCTCGCGCTCCTCGCGCTCGCGCCGCGGGCGTGGGCGGCGGCGGAGGACGCGAAGCTCGTCGAGTCGATCACCCAGGCGATGACCCAGGACTACCCGGGCAACCTGGGCGACGCGCGGCGAAAAATCCTCGACGCCCTCGAGAAGTGCAAGGGCGGCCGGTGCGGCGCTGCCGCGAAGGCGCAGGGGTTCCTCGCCCTCGGCATGGTGCAGTCGCAGCTCGGCGACGAATCCGGCGCGAAGGCCGCGTTCGCCGACGCGCTCCGAAACGATCCGAGGATCAAGCTGCCGGCGAGCGGCACGACGCCGAACATCCGCGCGCAGTGGGCGGAGGTCGCCGCCGCGGCCGCGGCCGCGCCCGCGCCCGCGCCCGCGCCCGCCGCGGC